>JBHYGP010000167.1:0-4766 GCA_051858935.1 Sphingomonas sp. | reverse complement strand
CTGATCGAGCGTGCGGCCGATCTTCATCTTGTCGCTGATCGAGCGGAACTCCTCGCCGACCGGGCCATCGACCTCGGCACCGACGACGCCGATCGTCTCGGTGATCGGCAGGCCCGAGCGCAGGCCGCGCACCAGCAATTCGATCGCGTCGGGGAATTTGGCGGTGAAACGGGCGATGCGGCGATTGATCAGGAAGCCGACCGCCATGTGCGGCAACCCGCCGCCGATAATGATGCCGACCAGCAAGGCGAGCAGCGCGGGCAGCCCCTGAACCATCAGCGCCGCAGCGACCACCACGACGATGCCGCCCGACGCCATGGCATATTTGCCGACCGTCCAGCTCTTGCCGGTCATCGCCAGCCGCTTGGCGATCTGGGCGGGGTTGGGCAGGAACCGCGCCGCCGCATTGTCCATCTTGCTGGAGCGCGTGGTCGAGATGCGGCGGAGCTGCGCCTCGACCGCGCCCACGCCGACGACACCGGCATGGCGATCGCGCAGGCTGGTCAGACGGCGCGCACCGGCGGTCTTCGCTGACGGGCCCGAAAAGGCGAGGATGAGCAGCGCGAGCACCATGAAGGTGCCGCCCGCCAGCATCATCATCGGGAGCAATTCCACCCTCTCACGCCTCCGAAACAGGGGGCCGACTTGAGCCGGCCCCAGTGGTTACTTCGCCTTGCGGGCGAGCTTCATCGAGCTGGTCAGCTTGCCGAGCAGCGAGCCGCCCTTGCCTGCCTTGCTCTTACCCTTGTCGCGACTGACCTCTTCACCCGAGTCGGTGATCGCGATCACGCGCGTGGCGATGTCGGCGAGCGGGGCGAGTGCCTTGACGTTCTTGCCCGCTTCGGCGAGCGGCTTGCCGAGCTTGGCGGCCTGTACCGCGGTCTTGGTGTCGAGCGGGATGACATAGTCGATCTTGCGCTCGATCGAGCCTTCGAAGTCCTTGCGGCTGATCTCCAGCGCGCCCGTGGGGACGCGATTGGCGACCACGATCAGTTGGGTGTGCGGCGCATTCGACTTGAACCAGCTGATGATGCGGATCGCGTCGCGCGCGGCGGCGAGGGTCAGCTCGGTCACCAGCACCGCGACCTGCACGTCGGAGATGAGGTGCGGATAATTGACCAACATCGCGCGCGGCAGATCGACCACGGTGCATTCGAATGCGCTGCGGATTTCCTCCTGAAGCTGGAAGAAGGCCGCCCCGTCGGTCATCACCGGCGAGTTGATCGGGGCTTCGGCCGACAGGACCGACAGCTTGTCCGACGCCTTGACCATCGCACGTTCAATGAACAGCCCGTCGATCCGGCTGGGATTTTCGATCGCGTCGGTCAGGCCGCGTCCGGGTTCGAGGTCCAGCGTCAGCGCGCCGGTCCCGAAATGGACGTCGAGGTCGAGCAACGCGGTCGAACGCCCGCTCTTTTCGCTCATCAGCCAGGCGAGCGAGGTCGCGAGCGTCGATGCCCCGACGCCGCCGCGCGTGCCGATCACCGCGACCGCGCAATGTGGCCGGTCGGACGATGCATCGACAGCCTTGGGTGCGCTCAGCATCGCCTGGGCGTGTACGAACGCTTCGCGCATCACATCGGGGTTGAGGGGTTTCAGCAGATAATCCTGGATGCCCGATGCGACGAGGTCGCGGTACAGGCGGACGTCGTTGACCTGGCCCGACGCGATCACGACGGTGCCCGGCTCGCACACTTCGGCGAGCGCGTTGATATCGTTCAGCGGATCGCCGCTTTCGGACAGGTCGACGAACAGGATGTTCGGGCTGGCCGAGACCGAGAGCGTCTGGACCGCGTTGCGCAGCCCGCCCTTGTTGACCTTGTCCGGGTTCCAGCCCTGTTCGATCGCGATCGGGCGGATCGCTTCGGCGGTCGTCTCGTCGCACACGAACGCGACGAACGGCTCGCGATGGGCTGCGCGCTGGGGGTTGAAGGGCGCGTTCACTGGGTGCCTCCTCCGGTGCCTTCGGCCTTGACGGTGGTGCCGCCGGTACCGGTCGGTGCGGCTTCACGCAGCGCCTTGATGGATTTGCTGATCTGCGCCGGATCGGCGGTGGGCGAGCTGGGCTCACCGCGCACCAGATCCTCGGGACGCGCGACCATTGCGGCGAGGTTGCCGTTGATCGCGCAGCCATAGCCCGAGCTGGTCTTGCCGCCGAAATTCCCCTCGCCGGTGTCGCGGCGGTCGGGGCAGCCGGGAACGCTCGCCTTCATTCGGCTGACGATCACACGCACCATGCCCGGCTGGACCGCGCCGGTGGTGACGGGGGCGGGGCCGGAGAGGAGCACGCCGTAGCGCGCGGCCTCGGTCGCCACCTGACGCGCCGCGCCGGTGTTTCCGGGATCGTCGACATAGACGCGGTCGCCATAGCCGAGCCGCAGCGAGGCGAGCCAGCCGGCGACCCGCGCCTGCTCGCCCGATGCCAGATAGCTGCCGTCGGTGGCCGCATCGAACACATAGTCGGTGCGGGCGACGACCGGCTGGTTGGCCGATTCGAGACCCGGGGTGCTGCCGACGCCACAGGCGGACAACAGCCCGGCCGCGGCGCTCAGAAAGAGGATCGTGTTACGCTTCGACATCGTCGTTCCTCGCCGCGATCAATTGAAACCGAAGCCCGGTGCGGGAGCCGCACCACGCTTGCGCTTGTCTTTGTCTGCGTCCTTTGCCGCAGCAGGCTGCTGCGCCGGGGTGGCGACCGGCTGAACCGGTTCGCGCTGCGGCTGCGGGCCGGGCTGCACCGGGCTGGCGGCACCGAGCGACGGTTCCGCGCCGACCGGCGGGGCCATTTGCGGCGTGGGGCGCCTGCCGTCCTTGCTCGATCCGCCGAGGCGGCCGAGCAGCACGCGCTCGGCATCGTCGGGTGCCTTATAGCCGTCGGTCGGCAGCGCGATCTGATTCCCGTCGACGGGCTTCACCAGATAGGGGGTGATGACGATGACCAGTTCGGTCTCGTTGCGCTTGAACCCGTTCGAGCGGAACAGCGCGCCGAGCACGGGCACATTGCCGAGGCCGGGGGTCTGGTCGATCGAATTGTCGTGCGAATTCTGAAGCAGGCCGGCGATCATCAGGCTCTGGCCCGATCCCAGCTCGACCGTCGTTTCCGCGCGGCGGGTGGTGAGCGCCGGGATCTGAACTCCGCCGATGGTTACCGATCCGGCCGCCGATAGCTGCGACACTTCGGGGCGGACGCGCAGCGAGATGCGGCCATCGGCGAGCACCGTGGGCGTGTAGGCGAGGCTGACGCCATATTGCTTATACTCGACCGACACCGCGCCGAGGCCCTGGCTGACCGGGATCGGAATCTCGCCACCCGCCAGGAACGAACCGGTCTCGCCAGACAGGGCGGTGAGGTTCGGGTTGGCGAGCGTCGAGACCTGGCCATTGGTTTCGCCCAGATCGAGCGCGCCGAGAATGTCGAGGCCGAACAGGCGGCCCAGACCACCGATCGTGGTCCGTCCCGGTCCCGGCGTGATCGCGGTGCCTGGACGCTGAGTGATCGCGCCGGTGATCGGGTCGATCGTATAGCCGGTGACGGTGCCGCCAACGCCGAGCGGCAGGTTGGGGTCGGTGGTCCAGGTCGTGGCAGGCTGGCGCCCGCTGCCGATGCCGAACTTGAACCCGCCCGATCCGTCGAGCGTGGTGAAGTTGCTGCCGATGTTCTTGGCGAAGCTCCGGCTGACTTCCGAGATGCGGACTTGGAGGTTCACCTGAAGCGGGGTCGCGGTCTTGAGGCGCGAGAGGATCTTGGTTTCCTCGCCGACGAACGCCTGCGCCAGTTGCTCCGCCTCGGCCGCGTCCTGCGGCGCGGCGACGGTGCCGGTGAGCAGCACGAAGCCGTTCATCGTCGTCGCCGTGATGTTCGATTCGGGCATCGCCGTGTCGAGCATGTTCTGAACACTGTCGAAATTATTGCCGACGCGGACGGTGGTCGAGTAGATCACCTTGCCCGTCTTGGTCGTCGCATAAACCGTAGTCTCGCCGGCCTTTTTGCCGAACACCCACAGCTGTGTGGGCGAACGGACCTGGACGTCGGCGACGTTGCTGTCGGCGACGAAAATGTCGGACATCGGCGCGTTGAGCGTGATCAGGCGGCCACGCCCGGTGGCGATCTGAACCGTCTCACGCGGCGCGGCATGGACCGTCTGCGCCAGCACCGGTGCCGGCAGCGTCGCGCCCGGCATCGCCAGCACGGCGACCGCCGCGAGCGTTCCGCCCAGCTTGTTCCCCCTCACACGCATCTCAATTCTTCCCCCCAACCGGGACGACCGTGACCGCATTGCCCCGTGAAACCTTGACCACCGGTCCCTGACCGGCTGCTGCCGCACCCGGATAGGTGCCGCCCGCTGGCGGCGCGCCGGGGCCGGCCATGTTGTCGTCGTCGCGTGCCTTGCCGGGCACCGTGCTGCGCTGGAAACGCGAGACATCGGCACCGGTGGTCAGCGTGCTACCGCCTTCGGACGGCCGCGACGCAAGGCGCGCGATCATTGCTTTTTCCGCCTTCGGATCGCTGCCGTCGGGCATCGTCACTTCGCCCGAGGCGATTGCCTGTTCCAGCTCGCTGGTGTTGTCGGCGATCGAGCGCAGCGACAGCGACAGCGTGCCGAGCGTCTGAGCGACCGCGATCTTCTCGGCGATGCGCGGCGTCGCCTCGACCGTCACGGTCGAGTAGGTGGCGACGACGGTCTTGCCTTCCTCGTCCTGCTGCTTGTCGGTGCGCTGATCGGTGGCGAGCACGCGCAAATTGCGCAGCACCGTCTCCGACGCCT
>JBHYGP010000166.1:0-4770 GCA_051858935.1 Sphingomonas sp. | reverse complement strand
GCGGGTGCAGGCTTGCCGGGCTGGCTATGGTCGTGGCTCTGCGCCGCCGCTGCAACCGGCAGCGCCGTCGCCGCCAGCAGGGCGGCGAGCGTCGTTCGATAGGTCATCGTCATAAACTCCGTGAATGATCGGGAAGGCGGGCGATGCCCGCGACCGATCAGCCGCGCGGAGGGGGCGGTTCGGGCGTCAGTAGCGCCCCGGCCATTGCGCGGGCGGGAGCGGAGGCACCATGCGCGACGACCCGCGCGCGCGGCGCGTTCAGCGATGCGGCCTTCATCGTCGAGGGCGCGATGCACCCGACGCACAGCATCTTGCCCATGACGGGTGCCTGCTCGCGTTCCGGGGGCGGCACATCATGGTCCATGGGCATCGCCATCGTCATCTCAGGCGCGTCATGGCACGCCGGTGCCGCCGCCGAAGGGGCGGGGAGGGTGCCGAGCAACAGGGCCAGCAGGATGAGCGCGCGGACGATCACCCCCGCGCCCTAGCATTGCCGTACGCGCTGCGACAACCTAGCTTCCGCACATGCCCCCGCCCGATCTTGCCGCCGGTCTTCGCAAGCGCCTGATCGGCGTGGTCCGCGCGACGTTCAACGACCGGGACAAGGGCGAGACGCCGGTGGTGCGCAGCGACGATGCGCTGTTCCCGCGCGACAGCGTCACCTGGCGCGTGCATGGCGATGTCACCACGATGATGGTCGGCGGAGTCGCGTCGCTGTTGCTGCAGATGCTCCACCCGGCGGTGCTGGCGGGCGTGTGGGACCATAGCGCGTTCCGCAAGGATATGCTTGGCCGCCTGCGCCGCACCGCGCGCTTCATCGCCGAGACGACCTATGCCGAACGCAGCATCGCCGAGGCGTCGATCGCCAAGGTGCGCGAGGTGCATGAGCGGGTCGGCGGCACGCTGCCCGACGGCACCCCCTATCGTGCGGACGATCCCGATCTGCTGGCCTGGGTGCATGTGACCGAGATGTGCAGCTTCCTTGCCGCGTGGCAGCGTTACGGCGTGGCGGTCAGCCGCGCGGAGGAGGATGTCTATTACGCTGAAACCGCGCGGATCGCGCTGGCGCTGGGTGCCGACCCGGTCCCGCGCAGCGGGTTCGAGGCGGAGAGGCTGATCGCGGCGATGCGGCCGCAACTGTTGGTCGATGATCGCACCCGCGAGGTCGCGCGGTTTCTGCTCGCTCACCCGTCGCCCAGTCTGGCGATGGCTCCGGCGCAGGCGGCGATCTTTGCCGCGGCGGTGGACCTGTTGCCAGATTGGGCGCGCGCGATGCATGGGCTGCAGCGTCCCGTGGTTGCGTTGCCGCTGGTGCGCGGATCGACGCTGGCGATAGCCAAGACGTTTCGCTGGGCGTTTCACTAGCGGAACCAATTTCGACCGCTTAGGTTGTCGCGCCATGAGCAATCCCCGCGCCCTCGCCACGCTGATCCTGGCCTTCGCCCAGATCGCCACGCCGCTGCTGCCGATGATCGGAATCGGTGAACCGGTCGGTGAACAATCGGGGCAGACCCAGACGCTGATCACCCCTGCCGGCTGGGCATTTGCGATCTGGGGGCCGCTCTATTTCGGGACGATCGCCTATGCGATCTGGCAGCTGTTGCCGGCGCAGCGCGACAGCCAGTTGGTCCGCCGGATCGGTTGGCACGCGGCGGGCGCGTTTCTCGGCAATGCGGTGTGGGTCGCCTATACGCAGGTCTGGGGGCTTGGCTTCCCGTCGGTGCTCATCATTCTGTTCACGCTGGTCAATCTGCTGGCGATCCTGCGTGTCTTTGCGTCCACCCCGGCGTTCAGTCTGGGCGAGCGGCTGGCGGCGGTACTGCCGCTAAGCGCATTGGCCGGGTGGCTGACTGCGGCGACGATCGTCAACATCGCCGCGGCGCTCAATTTCCATGATGTCGTTCTGCCCGGACCCGCGCCGATGATCGCGGCAGCGATCCTTATCGTAGGTGGCTTGATCGTCGCGGCGGCTCTGGTCGGGACCTGCGGCAATCCGTGGTATCCGATCCCGTTCTTGTGGGCGCTGTTCGCGATCCATCAGAAGGTCGGGCCGGTGCATGACGAGATCGCCACTGCGACGATCGTCGCGGGGCTGCTGGTGATCGCGACGTTGGTCGTGATGCTCGCCAGTGCGGAGCGGCGGCGCCGCTATCTGGGGTAGCGGTTGGATTGGTTCACGCGGAGGCGCGAAGAGGTTTGCTTGCGACGCGAAGCATCTCTCTCCTCTCAGGCGTGCAGCAAGCGGCAGCGGCAGAAGAATGAGCGCCGCTGACGCGGCAAGAGCACATCTTCGCGCCTCCGCGCCTCCGCGTGAACCAAAAACTTCTTAAACGTTGAAGCGGAACAGCATCACGTCGCCGTCCTGGACGACATATTCCTTGCCTTCCGACCGCAGCTTGCCGTTGTCGCGCGCGCCGGTTTCGCCACCGAACTTGACGTAATCGTCGAACGCGATCGTTTCGGCGCGGATGAAGCCGCGTTCGAAATCGGTGTGGATCTCGCCCGCTGCCTGCGGAGCCTTGGCCCCGACATGGGTGGTCCAGGCGCGTGCTTCCTTCGGCCCGACGGTGAAGAAGGTCAGCAGATGGAGCAGGCTGTATCCGGCGCGGATCACGCGGGTCAGGCCGGTTTCCTCAAGGCCCAGCTCGGCCAGGAACTCGCCGCGCTCTTCGGCGGGCATTGTGGCGATTTCGGCCTCGATCGCGGCGGAGACGACGACGGCCTGCGCACCCTCGGCCTTGGCCTTTTCGAACACGCGCGCCGAATAGTCATTGCCTTCGGCAGCGTGTTCTTCGTTGACGTTGCAGACGTAAAGGACCGGCTTGGCGGTGATCAGCTGCGCCTGAGCGAAGGCCCGCTCTTCTTCGACATCATTCGGCTTGACCAGCCCCGCGGGCTTGCCCTCGCGTAGCAGGTCGAGCGCTTGCGCCAGCACCGCTGCCGCGACCTTCGCCTCCTTGTCGCCCTGCGCAGCCTTTTTCTGAAGGTTAGGGACGCGCTTCTCTAGGCTTTCAAGGTCGGACAGCATCAGCTCGGTCTCGACCGTCTCGGCGTCGGCGATCGGATCGACCTTGTTGTCGACATGCTGGATGTCGTCATTCTCGAAGCAGCGCAGGACATGGACGATCGCGTCCACCTCGCGGATGTTGCCGAGGAACTGGTTGCCGAGGCCCTCGCCCTTGCTCGCGCCGCGCACCAGGCCGGCGATGTCGACAAAGCCCAGCTGGGTTTCGATGATCTTGGCTGATCCGGCGATCTTCGCCAGCGCCTGAAGCCGGTCGTCGGGGACCGCGACATTGCCGACATTCGGCTCGATCGTGCAGAAGGGGTAGTTGGCCGCCTGCGCCGCCGCAGTCTGCGTCAGCGCGTTGAAAAGCGTCGATTTGCCGACATTCGGCAGGCCAACAATGCCGCAGCGAAAGCCCATTTGTCTCTAGGTCCTGTGATCCGGGAAAGGCGCGCAGATACGCCGGACACAGGGAAAAGGCTAGAGCAACAAATTCCTCCCCTGAGCTTGTCTCAGGGGAGGGGGACCGCCCGCGAAGCGGGTGGTGGAGGGGCCGCCCCGCAGAGGGCGGAATTTTGCCGAGCCGTTTCGGCCGTCTGCGCGGCCGCCCCTCCGTCACGCTGCGCGTGCCACCTCCCCTGCTGGGCAGGGGAGGAATGGCTCAACGGCAGCGGACGTTGCCGCGCTCGATCTCCCGGCCCAGCACCGCGCCACCAGCGCCGCCCAGGATCACGCCGAGCAGGTCGCCATTGCCGATCGCGCCGCCCAGGATGCCGCCCAAAGCCGCGCCGACGACCAGGCCGGTGGTGCCGTCGCTACGGCGGCAATAATAGCGGTTGTCACGCCCGCGATAGATGCGGTCCTGGCGGCTCAGCCGGCGCTCGCGGTAATTGCCCTGGCGATAGGCACGCGATGGCTCCCAATTGCGGTCGCGGCGGTCGCCCTGCCAGCGATAGTCGGCGCGCCGGTCGCGGCGTTCACCATAGCGCCGGTCGCGTCGCTCATTATATTCGCGGTCGCGCTCGCGTTCACGCTCCTGCCAGCTTTGCGCCGAAGCGGTGCTGGTCATGAGGGCGGTGCTCGGGACGGCGAGCGACAGCGCCAACAGCGCGAAAAGGCCCTTACGCATGGTCAATCTCCAGATAGACAGGCAGTCTAATCGTATCACGAGCGAAATGGTTCCGCGAGCCGGCCGGGTCGAGCGATTTCAGCGATAGTTGAAACTGATGCTGATCCGCTCGCCTTTGCCGGCATGCGGCATCACCTCGTGCCGCAGCCAGCTTTCCCAAAGGAATATGCTGCCAGGCTGTGGCTGTGCATAGACAAAGGTCTGCAACTCCTCCGGCGCGTCGGCGCGACGGGGCGGGGCGGCCATCAGCATGGGGAGGCGCGGATCTTCCAGCTTGAGCGATCCTGCGCCGGGCGGCACTTCGATATAGATGGTACCCGACACCACGCTGTGCGGGTGGATATGGCCCGAATGGGTGCCGCCGGGCTTGAGGATGTTCACCCACAGGCTGTCGAGCTTCAGCTTGCGCGACAGGTCGAGCGCACAGGCATCCGCGAATCGCGCGACATGGCGGTTGAGATGGCGGACCAGATCGCCAAAGCGCGGGTCGCGGTCGGGCAAATCGTCGAGTGAGGCATAGCTGGTATAGCCGCGATAGCCATGGTCGCGCGACCAACGCTGCCCCGCGCGGTCCTGCTCCGCGAGATCGCGGCACGCTTCGGCAAGCTCGGCGAGCAACGCGGCATCGTCGAGC
>JBHYGP010000165.1:0-4771 GCA_051858935.1 Sphingomonas sp. | reverse complement strand
TTACTGCGCTTCCATCAGCTGGCGGCGTGCCTCGACGGTCATCTCTTCAACCGCCTTGCGCACATCGGTTCCGTCGATCTCGATCCCTGCGGCGGTGAGGTCACCGAGCAGCTTGCGGATCACGTCGTCGTCGCCCGATTCCTCGAAATCGGCCTGGACCACCGCCTTGGCATAGGCGTCGGTCTCTTCGGGGGTCAGCGCCATCTTCGCCGCCGCCCACTGGCCGAGCAGCCGGTTGCGGCGCGCGGTCACGCGGAACGCCATTTCCTCGTCCCGGGCATATTTCGCCTCGAACGCGCGTTCGCGATCATCAAAGGTTGTCATCCAGCGTAACCCCTAAAATTGTGTCGTTGGGGAGATAGGGGCGGCTTTCGCACATGACAACGGGTCCGCCAGAAAGCGTCCGAGATTGAACTAGACGGGGAGGGGCGGTAGGCGGCGGGCAAATCGTTCGGGAGCTGTCATGTCTGCCTTTGTCCTTGCCGGGTTCGATCTCGACGGATTTGTTGCCGCCACACTGGCCGAGGATGTCGGAAGCGGCGATGTGACCGCGAATGCGGTGATCCCGGCGGACGCGGAGTTCGACGGCGTGATGGACAGCCGCGATGCGGTGATCGTCGCGGGGCTGCCGATCGCCGCAGCCTTTTTCCGGGCGCTCGACCCTGCGGTCGAGATCGAACTGCTCGCGGGCGAGGGCGAAGCCGTCCCGGCGGGGAGTGACCTGATGCGGCTGCGTGGCAATGCCCGCGCGCTGCTGACCGCCGAACGCGCGGCGCTCAATACGGTCCAGCATCTGTCGGGGATCGCGACGATGACGCGCGCCTATGTCGACGCCATGGCGGGAAGCGGCGCGACGTTGCTCGACACGCGCAAGACGATCCCCGGCCTGCGCCGGCTGGAGAAATATGCGACGCGGATGGGCGGCGCGAAGAACCATCGCATGGGCCTGTGGGACGCAGCGATGATCAAGGACAACCATGTCGCGGTCGCCGGATCGGTCGAGGAAGCGGTGGCGCGGGCGGTGCGCGCCGGGATCGGCGAGATCATTGTCGAGGTCGATCGGATCGACCAGATCGAGCCTGCGCTGAACGCCGGGGCGACGCACTTGCTGCTCGACAATATGGGGCCGGAGACATTGCGGCATGCGGTGGCGCTGGTCGCGGGGCGGGTGCCGACCGAGGCGTCGGGCGGGGTGCGTCTCGATACGATCGCGGCAATCGCGGCAACCGGCGTCACCTATGTCAGCGTCGGGCGACTGACCCAGTCGGCGCCGGCCGCCGATATCGGGCTGGACTTCGCCCCCGCCTGACGCCTAGCGTTTGCGGCCATCAGGAGAGGTAGAGTCATGCGACCGCAGTCGATCATCCGGTTCGAACAGGCCTATCTGGCCTCGATCGTCGTATGGGGGCTCAACACCGGACTTGGTTGGAGCAAGCAGGTCGCGGCCATGGAAGCGGGGTTCGCCGACGTGCCGCAAATGGTGCCGATGGGTCGGGCGATGCTGATCGGTTTCACCCTGTTCATCCTCTGTCTGTCGCTGCTGCTGTGGTATTTCACCGCGCGCAAGGCGAGCGAGGTGACCAAATGGATCATCGTCGCGTTCTTCGGCCTGTCGGCGGTGGGGCTGCCATTCACGCTCGCCGGGTTCGCGACGACCGGGGTGCTGCCGGTTGCGCTGAACGTCGTCACCTTTGCGTTGACGGCGGTTGCGGTGTGGATGTTGTTCCGTCCTGACGCGGCTGCCTGGTTCCGGGCAAGCGACCAAAGCGACCGCAGCGAGCCGCCCCCGCCGCCCGTGTTCTGACGGCCTAACGGTCGACCGTCACGGTCGCCGGGTGATGCTTGTCGAGGTGGCGCTTGATGATGCGCAGATTGCGTGAGTTGGAGCGGTAGAAGAAGTCGGCGACATCGCCGACGCCGGGGATCAGGCCGATCAGCCAGTCGAACCCGACGTTACCGGCCATGCGCAGCATCGCGCTGCGTGACATGCCGATATTGCGCGCCTCCCAGATCATGTAGAGTCCCATCGCCGCCGCGATGATATCGCCGCCGACCGGGATCAGGCCGATCAGCGCATCCAGGCCGACGGTCTGTTTCGTGCCGGGAATGGTGAAGCTGCGTTCGAGCAGTTTTTCGATCGCGGTGACCCGCTGACGCACCGAATGGGGGTCACGGCCGACCGGAAAGCCGGGGGTGCGCTGCATGCGGGTCGCCTTGGCCAAAATATGCTCCAGTCCTACGGCGCGCGCAGATGGGTCAGCGGGTGCCAGGCGCGCGGGTTCGTCTGAAACGCCCTGAGCCTGAGTGCCGCGACCGACCAGCGTAGCGGTTGTGCAATCGGGATATAGCGATGCGCGGCGGTAAGCGCGAGGTCTGCCTCCGCAATCCTGCGCGCGCGCTCGCCAAGGGTGGGGGCGTCGCGTGCTGCCTCAAGCACTGCGGCAAGGTCGTCGGGGCAGGCGCGGCAGGCCGTGACCAGATACCAACGTGCGCTATCATAGGGGGCGACCGCGTCGATCAGGCGCAGGTCGGCGTCATCGCTCTCTGCCACCCAAACCGGCTGAAGCCCGATGGCACGCAGGTCGCGGGCGATGCTGTTCCAGACCAGCTTGGTGCCCGGGCTGCGGGTCATCGCGATGCGGATCGTCGCGGGGGCATCGGGATTGGCGGCCCGCCATGCTGCGACGCGGCTGCTTGCGAGTGCGACCCGTTCGGTCGCCGGTTGTGCGATCCAGCCGGGTGTTGCGGGCGGCGCGGCCGAATCGAGCTGGGCGGGCAGCAGCGTTTCGACCGTCTGCCATTCGGGTCGGAACAATGCGGTCAGCGCGGCCCGGTCGATCGCCATCGCCAGCGCTTCGCGATTGCCGGCGTCGGCGGTAAACCCCTCTTCCGACACGATCGCCAGCCCGAACAGGCCGACTGCAGGATCGATCCGCAAATTGGCGGGGGCAATGTTGGCATGGGCCAGCAACGGCCAGTCGCGGAAAGTGCCGCCCAGGATCAGGTCGCTCTCACGCGCGGCAAAGCGCACCAGCGCCAGCGACGCCCGTTCGCCGCGCAACCGGACATCGTCCGCAGGGTCGGGCTCTTCGCCCTCCTCCACGACGCGCGCCGGATCGAGGGCGGGGCGGAGCAACGGAGCCGCGCCGCCGCGACCGATGCTGCGAAAGGGGCCGGTGCCGGCGAGCTTGCCGCCGCGCAGGATCGCCATTTCCGGTTGTGCAAACAGCTTGAGCAGGTCGGGTCGCGGATGGTTGAGGCGAACCTCGATCACCTGTGGTGTCATCTCCACCACTTCATCGATCACCGCCACGGACGGGGCGAGCGGCGAACGCGCGCGCGGCGCGATGGCGGCGCGCAGACTGGCGACCACCTGTTTCGCGGTGACCGGTTCGCCATCGGCCCATTGGGCGTCGCGCAGGCGGAAGATGTAGCTGCGCCCCTCATCGGTCACGATCCAGCGTTCGGCGACGCCCGGTTCGATCCCGCCATTGGCATCGAACCGGACCAGCCCCTGCGCGGTGGCGTCGAGCATCACGCGCTGAGAGAAATCGAGCGCGCCGTCGGTCGGGTCAGCGAGTTCTGCAGTGCCGCCGATGGTACTGACCACCACCGCGACATCGTCGGGCCGCCGCTCCTGACAGCCGCCTGCGATCAGCGCGAGCGCGACGGCGAGGGGCAGGACGGGGGAGCGCATGGCTCCAGCTTTATGGAGGCGGGGCGGGGAAGCCAACCCCGCCCCGGCGTTCGGTCAGTTCTTTTCCTTGTCGACCAGCTTGTTCGCACCGATCCACGGCATCATCGCGCGCAGCTCGCTGCCGACCTGTTCGATCGGGTGCGCGGCGGCGGCCTTGCGGCTCGCCTTCAGCTCGGGCTGTCCGGCGCGGTTGTCGAGGACGAAATCCTTGACGAAGCGGCCCGACTGGATGTCGGCGAGCACGCGCTTCATCTCGGCCTTGGTCTCGGCGGTGATGATGCGCGGGCCGGTCTTGATGTCGCCGTACTCGGCGGTGTTCGAGATCGAATAGCGCATATTGGCGATGCCGCCTTCATAGAGCAGGTCGACGATCAGTTTGGTCTCGTGCAGGCACTCGAAATAGGCCATTTCGGGGGCATAGCCGGCCTCGACCAGCGTTTCGAACCCGGCCTGGATCAGGTGGGTGATGCCGCCGCACAGGACAGCCTGCTCGCCGAACAGGTCGGTCTCGCACTCTTCCTTGAAATTCGTCTCGATGATGCCCGAGCGGCCGCCACCGACGCCCGAGGCATAAGCGAGCGCGACGTCATGCGCATTGCCGGTCGCGTCCTGATGGATCGCGATCAGGCAGGGGACGCCGCCGCCGCGGACATATTCGCTGCGCACGGTGTGGCCGGGCCCCTTGGGCGCAATCATGATCACGTCAATGTCCTTGGGCGGCTCGATCAGGCCGAAATGGACGTTGAGGCCGTGCGCAAAGGCGAGCGCCGCGCCCGGCTTCATGTTGCCGGCGATGTCGTCGGCCCAGATCGCCGCCTGATGCTCATCGGGGGCGAGGATCATCAGGATATCGGCCCATGCCGCCGCTTCCTTGGTCGACATGACCTTGAAGCCTGCGCCTTCCGCCTTCTTCGCGGTCGCCGAACCGGCGCGCAGCGCAACGGCAACTTCGCTCACGCCGCTGTCACGCAGATTCTGGGCATGGGCGTGGCCCTGGCTGCCATAGCCGACAATGGCGATCTTCTTGCCCGTGATCAGGTTCAGGTCGGCGTCACGATCGTAATAGACACGCAT
>JBHYGP010000164.1:0-4784 GCA_051858935.1 Sphingomonas sp. | reverse complement strand
GCTGTGAGCGCGGCCCGATCTAGTTTGGTCGACCCTGCGAGAATTCGAACACCGCCTCGTCGCGATAATTATACGCGACGCGCGCCGAGAACCGCCCCTTCTCGTACAATCCGACCAGATTGTAGCTGTTCTTGGACACTGCCACGAGTGGGAAGCCGCCATTATCCCTGGAATCCGAATAGGTGTAGTTGGCGATGATCCCGAACCCGTCGAGCGGCGCGGGGAGGAAGTCGAAAAATTGCTGGATGCCGATCTCGAACCCCTTGATCCGCGCGCTGGCAAGGTTTTCGGGGCGGGAGAAGGTCAGTTCGCGACCGGCAGGGTCGAGATTTGTGTCGATGCCGGTGGTGACGAAGCTGGCGATGAAATCCTTGACGTCCTTGTAAAAGAACGCGCCCGAGATCAGCGAGCTCTTGCCGGTATAATATTCGAAGCTGATGTCCGCCTGGGTCGAGATCGGCGGCTCGAGCGCAGCGTTGCCGCCGGTGACCGAGAGGTTGGTCGCGTTGAAGAAGGTCGACGGGGCGAGGTCGGCGATCGAGGCGCGCTGCATCGTCTGTGACCCCGACAGGCGGACGAGGAAATTGTCGCTGACGTTGAACACGATGTTCGCGCTGGGCAGGATGTTGGTATAGTCATTCTCGTCGGTCACCAGCGTGCTGGTCGTGCCGACATTGAGGAAGGTATCGACCGACAGGTTGGTCCGCGCGATGCGCACCCCGGCATTGGCAGAGAAGGGGATGCTGCCCAGATCGCCCTTGACCGCCACCATCAGATAGCCCGCCAGCGTCTTCTCGCTGAAGTCATAGTCGCGCTGCGAGTTGGGCAGCAGGGTCGAGCGGTCGTTGGGGTTCGGATTGGGCTGCGCCGCCTGCGCGCGGGTGAAGACATAGTCGAAGGCCGGCGCGGTGCTGAGGAAGCCGCGCGGGAAGCTGCCCGGAATGTCGGAGAGAAACGATCCCGGCATCACCTGACGCAGATAGGGTTCGATCTCGGCGCGGGTTGGGGTGACCTGGCTGCGATAGGCGTTGGTCCGGGCGTGAAGGTCGGTGTAGCGCACGCCCGCCGACAGGGTGAAGCCGCTGTCGAATTCATAGGACAGGTCGAGCTTGCCAGTCCATTCCTCAAGCAGGCCGAGCAGGCGGTTGCTGCGCACGCCGTTGCTCGCCGGATTGTAGGAGGAATAGACGGTCGGGTCCCAGCTGCCGAGGTTGAGGCTGGGGATCGTCGTGTTGCGGAAATCGAATGTGCCGGGGACCAGAGCGGTCGCCTGAAGCGTGATGATCTGGATCGTCTGGTCGATCGTGCCCTTGCTGTAATAGCCGTCGGCCTCGATCGTCAGCCCGCCGCTCTCGTATTTGCCGTTGAGGCCGTAGAGATAGCTTTCGGTCGGCTCGTTGCGGATCTGGCCCGCAGTAGTGACGGTGCCGTTCGCGTTGCCCGCGACGACGACGCCATTTTCGACCACGCGGTTGGTGACCGGGTTGCTGCCGGTCGGCAGGCGGAATGCAAAAAAGTCCTGGTTACGCCCGGTGGTCAGGCGCGAATAGAGCGCGTCGGCGGTCAGCACGAACTCCGGCGTCACCTCGACCTGCACCGCGCCGTTGAGGCCGAGCCGCGAGCGATCGACCACGAAATTCTCATATTGCAGCAGCACCGGAGTCGGCGTCACTGCGGCGCCAGTGCCGGTATAGGTGCGATCGAGAAAATTGTTGCGCTCGAACGCCTGCGTTGTCGTGGTACGCTTCTGATACTCCGCAGCGACCATAACGCCGATCTTGCCGTCGGCGAACTTGGTGGTGGCAAAGCCGGTCAGCACCGGATCGAACGTCTCGCTATTCTCCGAATAGACCCCGGTCGCGCGCAGCGAGACGGTGGTGTCGCGAAAATTGAGCGGCTTGGGCGTGACGAGGTTGACCGTGCCGCCAAGGCCGCCCTCGGCCTGGCTGGCGAGCGGCGATTTGCGCACCTCGAGCCGTCCAAACAGGCTGGAGGGCACCGAGTCGAGACCCGACGAGCGACCGAGCTGGTCATTCTCTGGCGGCGACAGGCGCGCGGACCAGCCGAGCAGGGTGCGGCCATCGACCTCGACTCGCACCTGTTGCAGGCCGCGCACCGACACCGACTGACCCTCGCCGAACACGCGGGTGATCTGGACGCCGGTCACGCGCTGCAGCGCTTCGGCGACGTTCGCGTCGGGCAGCTTGCCGACATCTTCGGCGGTGATCACGTCGAGCACCTGATCGGCGTCGCGCTTGATTTCGGCCGCCTGCTCCAAAGACGCGCGGATGCCGGTGACGACGATTTCTTCCTTCGCCTCGGTCTCCGCCTCCGGCGCATTGTCCTGAGCATGGGCCGGTGCGGCGCATGCGATTGCGGTGGCGAGCGCGCCGGCGGCGATCCCCCATGTGACGAATGTGCTGTTGATCACGGTTTTCTCCTCCCCATTCCGCACGGGGTGGAGAGAGTCGGGCACGCCTCTTGCCCGATTTTATCCTCCCTGGACCCGTGCCCTGATGACCCGGGCTTAGACACCGGTGTCAACGGAGTTGTGTTACAAGTCCGGTCGGGAGTCAATCGAGATGTAGGACAACTCGGGCTAAGGCTTCGCGGCGGGTCCGGTGCTGGCGCGAGCGATCAGGCGTGTGTCGAAGGTCAGCCGATCGCGCTGGCTTTTCGCATCGAGCAGCAGGTCGGCGGCACTGCGCGCCAGTTCGTGGACCGGCTGGCGGACGGTCGTGAGCGGCGGCCAGACGGCGGCGGCGAGATCCGAATCGTCGAAGCCGACGATCGACAGTTGATCGGGCACGACAATGCCGCGTTCATGGGCGACGGCGAGGGCACCGGCGGCCATGTCGTCATTGCCCGCGAAGATCGCGGTCGGTGGCGCTGTGCGGTCGAGCAGCGTGCGCGCGGCACGACGACCAGAATCGATACTATAATCGCCCGCCACCACCAGCGCTTCGTCGAACGCGACGCCATGGGCGTCGAGCGCCGCGCAATAGCCCTTCAACCGCTCGACCGACGAAATATGCGTGTCCGGCCCCTTGATGAAGGCGATCGCGCGATGGCCATGGCCCAGCAGGTGCGCGGTGGCCTCCTGCGCGGCGTTGGCGTCGTCGATCGTCACCGACCGCCCGACATCGCGGCGCAGCCCCGGCTCGATCCGCACATAGGGCAGGCCGCGCCGGTCGAGTTCGTCGAGCAATGCTTCGTTTTCGGTCACCGGGGGCGAGAGGATCAATCCGTCGAGATGCGTTTCATCCACCAGCGCCGCGACATCGGCGACCAGTCCGGGCGCGGCACTGTCAACCGGCTGAGTCAGCAGGCGATAGCCATGCTCCGCGCACCCCTCCTGCGCTCCGGCGAGCAGGTGATAGACATAATAAGGGCTGGGGTTGTCGTAGAGCAGGGCGACCTGGAACGATTTGCGCCCGGCCAACGTGCGCGCGGCGAGGCTGGGACGGAAATTGAGTTCGGCGACGACCTGCTCGACGCGGCGGCGGGTTTCGTCGCTGACGTTCTTTTCATTGTTCAGCACGCGCGAGACGGTCTTGAACGACACGCCCGCGAGTTTCGAAACTTCCTTGATCGTCGGCCGTCGCGCCATTTGCCTCCCCTGACAGGTTCAAGGCATAGGTGACAGCGTTGGCAACAGGCAAGAGTGGAGTTGTGCGTATGGATCGGCGCGGACTGATGGCGGCGGTGGCCGGGCTGGGGCTGACGCCGGGACTGGCGTGCGCAGGAGCGCGGCGGGCCGGGTTGCGGGTGATGAGCTTTAACGTCCGATTGCCGCTCGAGTCGGACGGGCCCAACCGGTGGGAGGCGCGGCGCGACCTGTTCGTCGAGACGATCCGACGTGCTGATCCCGATATTATTGGGACGCAGGAATTGTGGAAGATTCAGGGCGATTATATTCTGGAGAAGCTGCCCGGCTATAGCTGGTTCGGGGTTGATCGGCGCGGGGGGCATCGCGACGAGCATATGGGCGTGTTCTTTCGCCGCGACCGGATGCGGGTGGTGGAGCTTGGCAATTTCTGGCTCTCGGATACGCCGAACGTTCCGGGGAGCATTAGCTTGGGCCATCCCTATCCGCGGATGGCGAGTTGGGGGCTGTTCGAGACGGTTGCGGGCCAGCGCTTCTGGCTGATCAACACGCATTTCCCCTATCGCGGCGAGGATGAAGCGGCCCGGTCGAAATGCGCGGCGGCGATTGCGGAATGGGTTGCGCAGCGGCCTGCTGATGATGTGGTAGTGCTGACCGGTGACTTCAACACCGGGCCGGAGAGTGACGCCCATCGTCTCCTGACTGCCGGTTTGGCCGATGCCTGGGTCGCGGCGCCGGAGCGGACGGGGCCGGAGGGGACGTTCCATGGATTTTCGGGAGCGCCGGGGAAGCGGATCGACTGGGTGATGGCACGGGGCCTGACGCCGGTGGCGGTCGAGACGGTCGATTTCGGGCGGGGCGGGCGGTTTCCGTCGGATCACTTTCCGGTGGTGGCCGATTACCGCTGGCCCTGAAAAGAAAAGCCCCACCCGGACGTGCCGGACGGGGCCATGAGGGTTATTGCGATCAGCCTGCCGCGAGTGCCGCGAGCAGCAGCAGGGCGACAATGTTGGTGATCTTGATCATCGGATTGACCGCCGGACCCGCCGTATCCTTGTAGGGATCGCCGACGGTGTCGCCGGTCACTGCGGCCTTATGGGCTTCGCTGCCCTTGCCGCCGTGGTGGCCGTCCTCGATGTACTTCTTGGCATTGTCCCATGCGCCGCCGCCCGAGGTC
>JBHYGP010000163.1:4542-4796 GCA_051858935.1 Sphingomonas sp. | reverse complement strand
GCTTTTCGACGAAGCGGTCGACACGGTGGATGCCTTCACCGATCGCCGCGCCGACACGGATATAGCCATAGCCGGTTTCGGGATGGTCCGGGCTGATCCCGAACGTCGCCATCCACCCATCGCGCACCGCGGGCAGCGCCGCCTCTATCGCGGCATGAAAGGCCGGGATGTCGGCGATGACATGGTCCGACGGCATCACCAGCAACGGCGCTTCACCCCCGACCGCCAGCGCCGCCAGCGCGATGGCGGGCGCG
>JBHYGP010000163.1:0-4532 GCA_051858935.1 Sphingomonas sp. | reverse complement strand
TATTGCGGCCCATCGGCTCCAGGATCATCGCACGGATGCGCTCGGCACCGCCCAGCTGCTGCTCGATCATATCGGCATGCAGCGCGTTGGCGACGACGATCGGCGCACCAAAGCCCGCTTCGACGGGCGCACGCTGCGCGGTCAGCTGAAGCATCGTCTCATCGGCGGTCAGCGCCAGCATCTGCTTGGGCCGTTCGGGCCGCGACATCGGCCACAGCCTTGTCCCGGCACCGCCCGACAGGATCACCGGGACGATCGCTTCCAATTCGCTCATCGACTACCTTTCCGAACCCGCCCGCCACGATCCCATAGGCGGCGGCGACCCCACCCGCCAAACACATATATCAACCCGGGTTTCCACCCGTTCAGCATTTCTTCGTCAATTTCGCCGACACGGGGTTCCGGTGTCGGATTTGTTTACACTCGCGCATTAGGGTTGGCCCATGATCCGCCTGTTCAAACATTATATCCCCAACGCGGTGCTGCTGCTGGCGCTGCTCGATGTGGTGTTGTTGTTCGCCGCCGCCGAATTCGGCTGGTTGTATCGCGCGCAGCAGATCGGGATGGATGTCGACCCGATCGTCACCCGCATTCCCCAGATGCTCAGCTTCGTCGCCAGCCTCGAACTCGCGATGATCGCGGTCGGGGTCTATGGCGCGGATGCGCTGCAATCGAACCGCGTTGCGACGGCGCGGCTGCTGGTCGCGGTATCGCTCGGCACGATCTTTCTCTCGGTGATCTTCTTCCTGGTCCCCGCGCTCACATTCTGGCGCTCGAACCTGCTCTACGCGATGCTGGCGTCGCTGGTCGCCTTGTTCGCGCTGCGCATCCTGCTCGGCAAGACGCTGGGCAGTCAGGTGTTCAAGCGCCGCGTCGTGGTACTGGGTGCCGGCCCGCGCGCCGAGCGGCTCAAGCTGCTGTCCAAAAAGCCTGGATCAGGCTTCGTCGTCGTCGGCTATGTCTCGATGAGCGAAGCGAACCGCGTGATCCCCGAGGCGATCGCGCGCGACGCGATCTACAACCTCGCCGACCATGTCGTGCTGCTCAACGCGAGCGAGGTGGTGCTGGCGCTCGAAGAGCGCCGCAACGCGCTCCCGCTCAAGGATCTGCTGCGGATCAAGACCACCGGCGTGCACGTCAACGAAATCTCGACCTTCCTCGAACGCGAAACGGGCCGCGTCGACCTGCAGTCGGTCAACCCCAGCTGGCTGATCTTCTCCGACGGTTTCTCATCGGGCCGGATGTTGTCGAGCATGTTCAAGCGCCTGTTCGACATCACCGCCAGCCTGATCCTGCTCGCGCTGACATTGCCGCTGATCCTGCTTGGCGCGCTCGCGGTGAAGCTGGAGAGCAAGGGCCCCGCCTTCTACCGTCAGCGCCGCGTCGGCCTGTACGGTCAGGGGTTCGACATCATCAAATTGCGCTCGATGCGGCAGGATGCCGAGGTCGCAGGCAAGGCGGTGTGGGCCGAAAAGGACGATCCGCGCATCACCCGCGTCGGCCGCTTCATCCGCAAGGTGCGGATCGACGAGCTGCCGCAATGCTGGAGCGTCTTGAAGGGCGAGATGAGCTTCGTCGGCCCGCGCCCCGAACGCCCGCAATTTGTCGAGGACCTCGAGCAGCAGCTCAATTATTATGCCGAGCGCCATATGGTGAAGCCCGGCATCACCGGCTGGGCGCAAATCAACTATCCCTATGGCGCGTCGATCGAGGACAGCCGGCAAAAGCTCGAATATGACCTTTATTACGCGAAGAATTATTCGCCGTTCCTCGACTTGCTGATCCTGCTCCAGACGCTCCGCGTGGTGCTGTTCCCCGACGGAGCGCGATAACATCATGCTCGCGACGCTGATCCTCTGGGGCCATGCGCTCGCCGCCCTGTTGTTCGGCGCGATCGGTCTGTGGGCGCTGCGCAGCGACGGGACGACGATGCCGCGCATCCCGCTGGTCGCCGCGCTCGCCGTCACCGCTTTGTGGGCACTGGCGGTGGCCGGGATCGGCGAAAGCGACCTGGTCACCCAAATTGCCGCCGCCGCGCGCAACCTCGCCTGGTTCGGCTTCATGGTCGCGCTCTATCGCAGCGGCGCGATCGAACGCCCGCCTGCGGCGATCAGCACGGTGTTCGGCGTTGTCGCGGTGGTCATCGTCATGGCTGCAACGCTCGACGCGCTGACCAGCGCCACCAGCGAGCTGCCGCGCCCGGTGCTCGACGCTGCGCTGTTGCT
This sequence comes from Sphingomonas sp., assembly GCA_051858935.1. GTDB lineage: Bacteria > Pseudomonadota > Alphaproteobacteria > Sphingomonadales > Sphingomonadaceae > Sphingomonas. Next base: position 2,307 of record JBHYGP010000163.1, on the reverse strand, counting down.
CAAGATGCTGGCGACTGTCGCCGCATTACTACTGGTCCAGGGCCAGCACAGCGCCCTCGCCCCGCGTCAGAGCCACGCGGTGCGCCCCGTCATCCTCGCGCTCGGCGCGATGTGGCTGGTCGATATCAACCTGCTCGCCGTCGCCTGGCTGGTAGAGGCATGGCCGCTCCAGCTTGTCGCGGTGCGCGGATTTGCGATGGCGTTGATCGCGATGGCCATCGCCGCCGGGCTCCAGCACCGCGGCGAACGGCCCGTGCAGATGTCGCGCACCGTGATCTATCAGGCACTCACTCTGGTCGCGATCGGGGTCTATGTCGCGCTGCTCGCCGCCGCCACCAGCGCGCTCGCGGCGATCGGCGGCCCCAATGCGCGCCTGCTCCAGACCGCCTTCGTCTTCGGCTCCACCGCCGCAATCCTGACCCTGGTGTCGAGCTCGTGGCTACGCGCGTGGATCAAGGTCAAGCTCGCCAAGCATTTCTTCCGCCACCGCTACGACTATCGCGCCGAATGGATGCGCTTCACCGAAACGCTGGGCGAGCCGGACGGCGCGGCGACGCTGGACGAACGTATCGTCAAGGCGCTGGCCGACCTCACCGATTCGCCCGCCGGGGTGCTGCTGCTGCCACAGGGCAGCGGCCTGACCGTCGGCGCAGGGTGGAATGTCGCGCGCGCTGATCTGCCCACCGCCTATGGCGAAAGCTGGCAGCTCGACCGGGTCGACCCCGCTTTGGTCATCGAACTCGACACCGGCGCGGGTGCCGACGCCGTGCCGCCCTCGATCCGCGCCTGGGATCAGGCCTGGGTGATCGTGCCGCTGCCGCATCAGCAAAAGCTCGCCGGGGCGATCGTGCTCGCCCGCCCCCCGGTGCCGCGTGCGCTCGACTGGGAGGATTTTGACCTGCTCAAGGCGGCGGGCCGTCAGGTGGCGAGCCATATCGCCGAGGAACGCGCGCAAGAGGCGCTCGCGGAGGCCGAGCGGTTCGACGAGTTCAACCGCCGCTTCGCCTTCATCATGCACGACATCAAGAATCTGGTGAGCCAGCTGACCCTTGTCGCCCGGAATGCCGAGCGCCATGCCGACAATCCCGAATTCCGCGCCGACATGGTCGCGACGCTGCAGGATTCGGCGGGGCGGATGAACGACCTGCTCGCCCGCCTGTCGCAGCATCGAACCGCCGGTCGCCATGCCGCTCGCCCCGCTGCTGCGCCGGATCGCGCGCAGCCGCGAGGCGATTCACCCGGTCGAAGTGGTCAGCAAGGGCGACCCGATGGCCGTCGCCGATCCCGCCCGGCTTGAAACCCTGCTCGGCCACCTGATCCAGAACGCGATCGACGCGAGCGAACCCGAATCGCGCGTCACCCTCGCCATCGTCGAACTGGGCGATGCGGTCGCGATCGACGTGATCGACCGCGGCTGTGGCATGTCGCCCGCCTTCGTCCGCGAAAAGCTGTTTCGCCCGTTCGTCTCGTCCAAATCCGGCGGCTTCGGCATCGGCGCGTTCGAGGCGCGCAAGCTGGCCGAGGAGATGGGCGGACGGCTCGACGTCTCCAGCGCGGAGGGGCGGGGCAGCCGCTTCCGCGTCACCCTTCGCGCCGCGCGCGCCGACACCACCGCACTTGGAAACGCCGCATGACCGAGAAGCCTGTTGCCTTGCCGAAACTGCTCGTGGTGGAGGACGATCCCGGCCTTCAGCGCCAGCTGCGCTGGGCCTATGAGGGCTATCAGATCCTGCCCGCCAGCGACCGGGAGAGCGCCATCGCGCTGCTCCGCGCCGAGGAACCGGCGGTGGTCACGCTCGACCTCGGTCTGCCGCCCGATCCCGATGGCACCAGCGAGGGCTTTGCGGTGCTCGAAGCGATCTTGGCGCTCAAGCCCGATACCAAGGTGATCGTCGCCTCCGGCCATGGCGCGCATGAATCGATGCTGCGCGCCATCGCGATGGGGGCGTGGGACTTTTACCAGAAGCCGATCGACATCGACGCGCTCGGCCTGATCGTCGCGCGCGCCTTTCACGTCCATGCGCTCGAAGCCGAGAATCGCCGCCTCGCCGCGCGTGAAGAGCGCGGCAATGCGCTCGGCGGCATCATCACCGGCGCGCCCGAGATGCTCAAGGTCACCCGCACGATCGAGCGCGTCGCCCCCGCCGATGTCTCGGTCATGCTGCTCGGCGCGAGCGGCACCGGCAAGGAACTGCTCGCGCGCGGCCTGCACGAAGCGAGCGGACGCAAGGGCGCGTTCGTCGCGATCAACTGCGCCGCCATCCCCGAAACCCTGCTCGAATCCGAGCTGTTCGGTCATGAAAAGGG
>JBHYGP010000162.1:0-4806 GCA_051858935.1 Sphingomonas sp. | reverse complement strand
GAATCGCCAGCATCAGCGTGGCGTGGCGCGGGTCGGCGGGGTCGAGGGTCCGTTCGAACTGGGTGAGCGTCGCGGTGCTCGGCCAGTCGATCCCCAGCGCCCGCGCGGTCAGCCGCAGCCGCGCCACGGCGCGATCATCGGGCTCATCCATCACCCGGAACAGGCCCGTGCCGTGCGCGATCAGCAGCTTTGCGATCGCCATGTTGCACGCCAGCGAGAGTGCGGCGTTGCGATCCTCGCTCGCATGCCGGGCGCGGAAGAGGAGCGCCAGCCGCCCGTCTGCCCCCAAGGCAACCTCCTGCTCCGGCGGATCGATTCGCGCCGCGCCTCGCGCCGCTTCGGCCCGAATCAGCCGGTCGGTGAGGTCGGCGAAGCCGGGCGGCAGGTCGCGGTCGGTGACATTGTCATAAGCGAGCTTGGCGCGGCTGCGGATCACCGCGCGGGTCACTGCGTCGAGCGCGACCGCGCCCTGCGCATCGACCCGCACGCTGAACACGACCGCCGGACGCGGCCCATCGGGCAACAGGCTCGCCGCACCTTGCGACAGGATTGGCGGGTAGAGGCTGGCCTTTCCGTCGGGAAGATAAAGCGTCTCGCCGCGCCGCCATGCCTCGTCCGCGATCGGCCCGTCTGGATCGACGAACCAGCCGATATCGGCGATCGCATAGTGGAGGATGTACGCATCCCCCGCTTCCTGGATTGCGAAGGCCTGATCGAGATCGGTCGACTGCGCCGGATCGAGCGTGACGAACTTCCGGTCGGTCCAGTCGGCATGATCGGTCGGCGCACGGGCCGCAGCCTGGTGCGCCGCGGCAAGGACTCCGGGCGGGAAATCCGCGGGGACCTGAAACGCGATCCGAATCGCAGCCAATTCATGCGCGAGACTATGGGACGGGTCCGCGATCGCCTTCATCGTGCGCTCAGTCCTCCTGGACCAGGCGTACGGTTGGCCCGGTCGCCTCGGGCGCGACTTCCCAGATCCGCTTGTCGCGTGTGCCTACGTAAACCGGTACGCGCGCTGCCATCGCCGAAAAGCCATGAATTTCCGTTGGGACCGGGTCGAGCAGATGGGTGATGACCAGCCCGACAGATTTGACTCCATCGGGCTGCTTGGTCGGGACGGAGATGCAGCTGTTGGTGAATTTGCGCACCGGGATCGTACCGCCGGTCGAGTCGACCTCGACCAGATAATGTCCGCCGAACGGAATCGAATCGGTCGCGGTCTGGGGCGTCAGGAAATAGACGCGCATGGGCCCATCCTCGACGTCGGCTGGGAGCACGATGGTGTTGAACGGCTTGTCGCTACAGCCGGGTAGTTTCGCCCGTTGCAGCGTATCGCGTGCGACGGCGACGGCATCGATCAGCCGCTTGCGCGCCGGGGTGATCAGGCGGCGCTCGTCGTCGCGTGCGACGCGACCCTCGACAAGCCGCCCGTTGCGGAATCGGGAGATATAGACCGGCACCGGGTCGCTGCCCTTGCTGAAGAAGATCAGCAGTGGTTCGTCGGCCGGGCCATCGACGATCCATCCGCCGATCCTGCTCGCGACCTCCTTGCCGTTAGCCAACATATCATCGGTTCCATGCCACGCGGCCTGATCATACCAGTACATCAGATGTGCACGGCGCATCGTCGCGTCGATCGTAGCCTGCTCCGAACTCGACTGGGCGGCGGCCGACCCGACGCCGGGCAGCAGGGCGAGTGCGGGCAACAGAAATCGGATCATCGGCAACCTCCTGATCGGGAGGCTAGCGTTGCCGTCGGACAAGCAAAAGCTTGAACTGGCTGGCTTCTTCGATCGCGTAAACAAAAAGGGCGGCGATCCGCAGACCGCCGCCCCCTTGATGCCGTCAGGCGCGCTGGATCAGGCCAGAGCGGCCTTGAGATCCTCGACCAGATCGGTGCGCTCCCACGGGAAGAAGTCGCCTTCGGGCTTGCGGCCGAAGTGACCATAGGCTGCGGTCGGGCCATAGATCGGCTTGTTGAGCTTCAGGTGCGTGCGGATGCCGCGTGGGGTCAGGCCGCCCAGCTTCTCGATGCCCTGGATCGCCTGCTCGATCTGGTCGTCGCCGATGGTGCCGGTGCCATGCGTGTCGACATAGAGCGACAGCGGCTTGGACACGCCGATCGCATACGCCAGCTGGATCGTGCAGCGCTGGGCGAGACCTGCGGCGACGATGTTCTTGGCGAGGTAGCGGGTGATGTACGCTGCCGAACGGTCGACCTTGGTCGGGTCCTTGCCGCTGAACGCGCCGCCGCCGTGCGGGGCTGCGCCGCCATAGGTGTCGACGATGATCTTGCGACCGGTGAGGCCGGCGTCGCCGTCCGGGCCGCCGATCTCGAAGCTGCCGGTCGGGTTGATGTGATATTCGGTCGCGTCGCTCAGCAGCTCGGCGGGAATCACGTCGGCGACGACCTTCTTCACATAGGCCTTGAGCTCGGCTTCCTTCTCGCCCTGGTCATAGCCCTTGGCGTGCTGGGTCGACACGACGATCGCGGTGCAGGCGACGGCCTTGCTGCCCTCGTAGCGCAGCGTGACCTGGCTCTTGGCGTCGGGCTCCAGGAACGGGGCCGCGCCCGAATGGCGGTCGGCGGCCATGCGCTCGAGGATCTTGTGGCTATAGTCGAGCGTCGCCGGCATCAGGTCCGGGGTATCGTTCGCGGCATAGCCGAACATGATGCCCTGATCGCCTGCGCCCTCGTCCTTGTTGCCGCTGGCGTCGACGCCCTGCGCGATATGCGCCGACTGCGGGTGGAGGTTGTTCTCGAAGCGCAGCGTCTCCCAGTGGAAGCCGTCCTGCTCGTATCCGATGCGCTTGACGGTATCGCGGACGGCCTTTTCGACCTCGTCCTTGACGCCGGGCGCCCAGTTGCCGGCTTCGTCCATGATGCCCTTGCCGCGGATTTCACCGGCGAGCACGACCAGCTGGGTGGTGGTCAGCGTTTCGCACGCGATGCGCGCTTCGGGGTCCTTGGACAGGAACAGGTCGACGATGGCGTCGGAAATCTGGTCCGAAACCTTGTCCGGGTGGCCTTCGGAAACCGATTCGGACGTGAAGAGATAGCTGGAACGCATGGTTTTCCTCAAAAAAGGCCGGGCCGTTGCCATGCCCGGCTGGGGGTAAGGAGAGATATAAAGCTTCCCTTATATGTTGCCGCCCTAGCGAGCGAAGCGGCGGAAGGCAATGGCGATGGCGAGGAGCAAAGCCGCGACGAGCGCCGCCGCGAGATTGCCGAGCCGCGCAAATAGGGTGGGCGGGAGTGCCTTTGGCATCGGTCCCTCGATCGCCTTCGATTCGCCCATGCCCGCCGCCGCGACGACCTTGCCGCGCGCGTCGATGATCGCGGAGATGCCGGTCGGGGTGGCGCGCAGGATCGGCAGCCCTTCCTCGATCGCGCGCATCCGCGCCTGCGCGAGATGCTGGGGCGGCCCCCATGCCCCGAACCAGGCGTCGTTGGACGGGTTGAACAGGATCGCCGGGCGCTTGGCCGGGTCGACCGTCTGGCCGGAGAAGATGATCTCGTAGCAGATCTGCATCCCGATCTCGCCGAAACCCGGAACGTTTAGCGTGCGCGGGCCGGGGCCGGGTTCATAGTCGATCTCGCCCGCTACCAGCCGCGACAGGCCGAGCGGCTGGAGGATCGCCCGCATCGGCAGATACTCGCCATAGGGCACGAGATGCGCCTTGTCGTAGCGGCCGAGAATCGCGCCGCTGGCGTCGATCGCGAACACCGAATTGGTCGCGGCGTCGAGCTTGGTATCGCCCTTGAACAGCAAGCCGGTGGCCCCGACCAGCGCGATATCCTTTGGCCCCAGCGTCTGCGCAATCATTCGGCGGACGGTGCGCGGATCGTTCTTGGCGTACCAGGCGGCGGGATAGCCTTCCTCTATCCAGTAGTCGACGGTCCCTTCGGGCCAGACGATCAGGCGCGGGATCGGGCCACCGGGCAGGATCGTCGCGGTGTCGTTGGACAGGCGGAGCAACTCGCTCAGCGCCTTTTGCGCATAACTCCCGTCGAGCACCGTCTCCTGCCCGACATTGGGCTGGAGCACGCGGACGATCGGGCGGACGGACTGAATGTCCGGCGGGGTCGGCCGGAACAGGATTGTGCTCAGCGCCAGCAGCGCGACCGTGGCTGCGACCCCGACGGGGAAACGCCAGTGCCGCTGGCTGGCGAGCAGCAGCGCTCCGGCAACAAGGAGGGTCAGACCCGATAGCGCATAGGTGCCGATCCAGCTTGCGGTCTGCGCGACGCCCGGCACCGGGAGCCAGATTACCCCGAGCGGGTTCCACGGATAGCCTGTGAACAGCACGGCGCGCAGATATTCACTGACGATCCACGTCGCCCCCGCGACCAGCACGAAGGGCAGGTCCAGTTTACGTCCCTGCCCGAACCGCCACGCCAGCCCCATGGCCAGCGCGGGGTAGATGGCGAGATAGAGCGACAGCAGCACCACCGCGACATAGCCGAGTTCGGCCGGCATCTTGTCCTGATAGGTGAAGGCGTGCTGGATCCAGTTGTTGCCGACGGTGAAATGGCCGAGCCCGAACAGCCAGCCGCGCAGCAACGCTTGTTTAAGCGTCGGCGCCTCATGCGTCAGCCGCAGCAGGATGGCGAAGCACACCAGCCCCGCGACCCACCAGTCGAGCGGGGCAAAGGCGGTGGCGGAAACGGCGCCGGTCAACAGCGCGATCAGGCGGGGACGGGGCAGGGCTCGCATCGCGCACCGCTATCGCGCCTGACCGTGACAGATACAAGCGCGGTGCGTATTATGTCGTCACTACACTATGCTGTTTTCAGCTGCG
>JBHYGP010000161.1:0-4810 GCA_051858935.1 Sphingomonas sp. | reverse complement strand
CGGGCGAACTGGCCAAGGGCTTCGGCTTCTTCCAGTCCAAGCCTGCGAGCGCCTTCTCGCCGGTGTTCGTCACCCCCGATGCGTTGGGTGACTGGTGGCAGGACGGCAAGCTGCACCGCAAGCTGATGGTCGACCTCAACGGCCAGCCCTTCGGCCGCGCCGAGGCGGGCGAGGACATGACGTTCGATTTCGGCACGCTGATCGCGCATGCGGCCAGGACCCGCGCGTTGGGGGCGGGCACGATCATCGGATCGGGCACCGTATCCAACCGCGACGCCGATGGTGGCCCGGGCAAGCCGATCGCACAGGGCGGTGTCGGTTATTCGTGTCTCGCCGAGGTGCGCACCGTCGAAACGATCAACGACGGCAAGCCGACGACCCCGTTCCTGAAGGCCGGCGACACCGTCCGCATCTGGGCCGAGGACGACAAGCACCACCCGATCTTCGGCGTGATCGAACAGACCGTCGGGGGATAGCGCGATCGAACGCGGTTACTCCGTTTTCGGCACGGTCGCGGGTTTTGCCGCGATCGGTTGGAACGCGGGCGGCGTCGATCGGCTACGGCTTCCGGCATCGGCGGCGCAGGAGGCGGAGCGTGAACTGCTGCGACACGCGCCCGGTCGCCCGGCAATGACGCCGCCGCCACAGGTTCAGGCGGTGATCGACCGGGCGCGGCGCTATTTCGCAGGAGAGTGCATCGACTTCACCGATGTCTCCGTCGATCTGGGGGTGCAGGACCCGTTCTTCGGCCGCGTCTATGCCTCCGTCCGCCAGCTGGGTTGGGGCGAGACTGCGACTTATGGCGCAATCGCAAAGTCGCTGGGGGTAGGCCCGGAGTTCGCACGTGACGTCGGGCAGGCGATGGCGGCGAATCCGGTGCCGCTGATCGTCCCCTGCCATCGCGTGACCGCCGCGAACGGGAAGATCGGCGGCTTCTCCGCGCCCGGCGGATCGCTGTCCAAGGCGCGCATGCTGGAGATCGAGGGCGTCGCGGTGCGCGACGGGATCGTTACCCGCGACGTTGCGCAACTGGGGCTGTTCTAGCCGGTCAGAAGTCGAACGATGCCTGCCGCGCGACCAGCGGCCAGCGACCATGCTCGACATGCCGCCCGTTGCCGCTTTCGATCAGCAGGATATCCTCGATGCTCCATTCGATTGGCTCTACGCGGGCGCGGCGGAGCGATGTGCCGCCATAAGCCAGATTGAGGTGCAGCCTGAACTCATAGTCGGGCAGGGCGATGCCTCGGCGTGTGAGCGATGCGGCCAGTGTGCGCTGGAACAGGCCCGGCGCGCGCTGGCCCTTGCGCGGCTTGAGCGTGTCCCCCTCGATATGGTCGAACGCGATGGAAAAGGGTGCCGCGTCAAACCCGCTCAGCGCGCGATGCAGTGCCTCGATAGTCGCCGGATTGCTTTCGCCGACTGGCAGCAGGGTGCTGTGCCAGCGCTCTGGCGCATAGCCGATGTCGATGCCCAGCGCGGCGCAGAGCTGGATCAGACGCGCCCGGTTTGCGGCTCCCGGCTTGATCATCAGGTAGAGCGATCCGCGCCACTGGGCCATCAATGGAAATCCCGTGACTTGACCGGGATCGCCTCGCCGCCGCGCCAGTGGCTGCTGTCATAGGGGCCGGGCCAGCGCGGTTTCGCGTCGCGCGGGTCGGGGGCGCCGCCATGGGTGGCGCCGTCGCCGGGCATGGTCATGCGCGGCAGGTCGATCTCGCCCACGTCGCGCAGCATCGCGGTCAGGTCGGTGATCGCGTCGGCGACGAGATGGATCACGATCCCCTCGCGTTGCACCCGCCCGCGAATGCCCAGCATCGTCGCGGTCATCACCGTGCGGCGATATTGTTCGAACCGGTCGGACCACAAAACCGCATTGGCGATGCCGCTTTCATCCTCCAGCGTGACGAACACCACGCCCTTGGCGCTGCCCGGCCGCTGGCGCACCAGCACCAGCCCCGCCACCGTGACGTGCGCGCCGTCCTTCATGCCGGTCAGGTCGCCGCACGGCCGGATGCCGCGCGCCGCCAGCTTTGCTCGCAGGAAGGACAGGGGGTGGGCGCGCAGTGACAATTGCGTCGCGCGATAATCCTCCACCACCTCGCGCCCGGCGGTCAGCGGCACCAGCGCGACCGGCGCCTCGATACTTTCGGCCCGCGTCCGCCCTTCGCGCAGATCGGCGGCGGCGAACAGGTCGAGCGGCTTGTTCGCCAGCCCCTTGATCGCCCACAGCGCCTGCCGCCGGTTGAGCCCCAGTGCCTGAAATGCATCGGCGCGCGCCAGCCGTTCGAGCGCGGCGGGCTTCACCCCCGATCGCCGCCACGCCTCCTCGACCGAGGTAAAGGGCCCGCCGGCATCGCGCGCCGCCAGGATCGCCGCGCCATCCTCCTGCGCCAGCCCATGCACCACCCGCATCCCCAGCCGCAGCGGCATCAACCCCGCCCAGCCTGAATCATCGCCCCAATAAGCGGCGTGGCGCGGGCGGCGATTGGGCTGGTCCGCGATCATCGCGGTGTCCCAGTCGCTGGCGTTGATGCAGACCGGATGTACCTCCACCCCATGCGCGCGCGAGTCGCGGACGAGCTGCGCGGGCGCGTAGAACCCCATCGGCTGTGCATTGAGCAGTGCCGCGCAGAAGATGTCCGGGTGGTGGCATTTCATCCAGCACGAGGCGATAGCGATCTTGGCAAAGCTCGCCGCATGGCTCTCGGGAAAGCCGTAATTGCTGAAGCCCTTGATCTGTTCGACCAGCCGTTCGGCAAAGCTGCTGGCAATGCCGTTGGCCAGCATCCCGTCGATCAGCTTCGTCTCGAACGGGCCGATCCCCCCGGTCGATTTGAACGTCGCCATCGCGCGGCGCAGCCGGTCCGCCTCGCTCGGGCTGAACCCCGCGCCGACGATCGCCACCTGCATAGCCTGTTCCTGAAACAGCGGCACGCCCAGCGTCTTTTCGAGCACGGACTTCAGCGCAGGCGAGGGATATTCGACCAGCGCTGGATTCTGCCGCCGTTTCAGATAGGGGTGGACCATATTCCCCTGGATCGGCCCGGGCCGCACGATCGCGACCTGGATCGCGATGTCATAGAAATTGACCGGCTTCATCCGCGGCAGCATCGACATCTGCGCGCGGCTTTCGATCTGGAACACGCCCAGCGTATCGGCCTGGCGGATCATGCGAAAGGTCGCCGGATCATCCTCCTGCATCTCCGGGGAGGCCATCGTCAGGCTCACGCCCTTGTGCGCGGCGAGCAGGTCGAACGACCGCCGCATGCACCCCAGCATGCCAAGGCCCAAGATATCGACCTTCATGAAGCCGAGATATTCGAGGTCGACCTTCTCCCATTCGATCACCTGTCGGTCGATCATCGCGGCGGGTTCGACCGGGACCAGATCGTGGAGCCGGTCGCGCGTCAGCACGAAGCCGCCGGGATGCTGCGACAGATGCCGCGGCGTCCCGATGAGCTCGCGCGCCAGGCTGAGCGTCAGCGCCAGCCGATGGTCGCCGGGATCCAGCCCCAGCGCCGCGACATGCTCCTCCGGCACCCCGTCGCTCGACCATCCCCATATTTGGCTCGACAGCGCCCCGGTCAGATCCTCGGGCAGCCCCAACGCCTTGCCCACCTCGCGCACCGCGCCGCGCGTGCGAAAGCGGCTGACCACGGCGGTCAGCGCGGCATGGTCGCGGCCATAGCTGTCATAGATCCACTGGATCACCTCCTCGCGCCGCTCATGCTCGAAATCGACATCGATATCGGGCGGCTCGCGCCGCTCGGTGCTGATGAAGCGCTCGAACAGCAGTTGGTGCTTCACCGGATCGATCGACGTAATGCCGAGCGCGAAGCAGATCACCGAATTGGCCGCGCTCCCGCGCCCCTGACACAGGATCTGTTGGCTGATCGCGAACTGGACGATCGAATTGACGGTCAGGAAATAGGGCGCATAGCCCATCTGCTCGACCAGCCCCAATTCATGCTCGAGCAGGTCGAGATGCGCCTGTGACGGCTTGCCGCCAAAGCGCTGGCGCAAGCCGTTGGTGGCAAGGATGCGCAGCGCCTGTTGCGGCGTCTTGCCGGGCAGAACCTCCTCATCTGGATATTGATGGCGCAACTCGCGCAGGGAAAAGGTGCAACGCTCGGCGATCGCCGCGCTGGCACGGATCGCATCGGGCCAGCGCGCAAAGCGGCGCGCCATCGCTTCGGGCGATTTGAGGTGCCGGTCGACGCTCCGTTCGCGCTTCAGGCCGAGCGCGTCGATCGTGCATCCTTCGCGGATTGCGGTCACCACGTCCTGCAGCAGCCGCCGGTCGGGGTGATGGTACAGCACATCGCCGCTGGCGAGTGGGGTCAGGCCAAATCGGCGGGCATCGTCATGCACCGCGTTCAGCCGCACCGCCTCGTTCGGGCGGCGCATCGGGATCATGCAGACATGGCCGCGCGCGCCGAACAGATCGGCCATCCACGTCAGATCGCCTTCCACCCCGCGCGGTAACAGCGCGCCGACCAGTCCGTCGCAATGCCCCGCGACATCCTCCCAATGCAGGATGCACTGCCCCTTTTCTCCGCGCTGTGCATCGACCCGCGATTTGCCCAGTGTGAGCAGGCGGGTGAGGCGGCTCCACGCCGCGCGATCCTGTGGCCACACCAGCAGCGATGCACCATCGGCCAGGTCGAGGCGGCAGCCATTGATCGGCCGGATCGTCAAACCCTGCTGCGCCAGCTGGTCGCAGGCGAACAGCGCCTGCACCACCCCGCCCAGCGAATTGCGGTCGGTGATGCCGAGCGCCGCATGTCCCATCACTGCCGCAGCGGCGACC
>JBHYGP010000160.1:0-4847 GCA_051858935.1 Sphingomonas sp. | reverse complement strand
TGCCTTCACCCCGGCGCGCGCGGCGAGATCGCCGACCGCTTCCGGCGTCAGGTGCTGAGTGGACAGATGCTGCTCCAGCTTCTGCTTGGCCGGGGCCGGCATATTCGGCGAATTGCGCGCGACCGTCGCCATCGTCGCGGTCATGTCGATCATCTCGCTGACCAGCAAATCCGCGCCCTTGGCCAGCTTTTCCACCGCCGCGCTCGGCCCGGTGTCGCCGGTGTAGACGATCGACCGGCCGGGCAGGTCGAAGCGCAGCGACAGCGACTTGTAATTGCGGTCCTCGACGCTGCCGGGCGCGAAGTCGTAATGGCTGTTCTGCGCCGCCGTGACGGTCATGCCGTCGACCGCGACCTTGTCGCCATCATCCAGCTCGATCACGGTGACGGTATCGGCGGGCGGCGCCCAGGGCTGGCCCGGAATGCCGTAACCGACGCGTGCCGCAGGCTGCATCGACGCGACCATGCCCGCGACCAACTCACGCGTGCCGGGCGGGCCATAGACGGTCAGCTTTTCGGCAACGTTGGTCTGGTTGCGCAGCCCCAGCACCGCCGACAGGCCGCCGGTATGATCGGTGTGGAGGTGGCTGAGAAACACTGCCCGCACGCGCGGCAGCTGGTATCCCGCCTTGGTCAGCTGCTGGACCGCGCCGTCCCCGGCATCGACCAGATAGACGCGCCCGTCATGGACCAGCGCGTTGGCGGGCTGGGACCGGTCGCGGCTCGCCACCGGCCCGCCCATCGTGCCCAATGTAATGAACGCATCGCTCTGGGGCGACGTTTGCTGCGCGGTGGCGGGCGATGCCGCGAGTGCCGCCGCAACCGCCAGCCCCAGAAACGACGCGCGCATCAGAAGTCGAACCCGACGCGGACGCCATAGGTGCGCGGCGGACGCAGCGTGCCGACCGGGAAGTCGAGGATCGGGCGGGTACCAGCACGCGCCAGCACTTCCTCATCGGTGATATTGTTCACGAAGCCGGTGATGCTCCACCCCTGCTGGCTGCGCAGCGTCACGAACGCATCGGCCATCACGAACCCGTCCTGCTTTTCTTCAGGACGATAGTTGGAGTTCATGAAGCGGCTGCTCTCGATATTCGCCCGCGCACCGGCGATGAAGTCGAGGTCGCCGGTCAGCTCGAACGTCCGCTCATAACCGACGTTGATCGCCCATTCGGGCGAGTTGACCGTCGGCTTGCCCGAACAGTCGATGTCGTAGAAGCGGGCGTTGTTGATCCCCGGATTGGCCGCGCGGCTGCCCAACGTGGTGCAGCCGGTGGTCACCGGCGCGCCGGTCGGCGAGAAGTTCGCCGTCTGCAGGCTGTCATATTCGCCCTTGAGGTACTGGACGTTGAGGTTGAACAGGTCGTTGCGGCTGGGCGCAAAGCGCGCCTCGAACTCGGCACCATAGATGTGCGACTTGCCCGCGTTGACGGTGATCGAACCCTGCGCGAACACGCCGCTGCCGGTGGGAACGCCGCCGACATAGGTGATCTGCTGGTCCTTATAGTCCCAGTAGAATGCCTCGAAGTTCAGCTGCAGCTTGTTGTCGAGGAACCGGTTCTTCGCGCCGAAGGTATAGGCGGTCAGCGATTCCGGGCGGAAGGTGTTGTTGGGCGGCTGTGCGACGAAGAAGCCGCCTGCCTTGAAGCCGGTTGCGACGTTGGCGTAGATCAGCGACGCCGGACCCGCGTCGAACTCGACGCCAGCCTTCCAGGTGAATTTCTCGAAGCTCAGGTCGCCGGTGAACGGCACGCTCAGCGGCGGCGTGACGGGGCCCGGCAGGCCGCCCGACGCGGTCGAGGTCAGCTGCTTCTTGTCCTCCCGCGTAAAACGGCCGCCCGCGACGAGGCGCAGGCTGTCGCTGAGGTCGAAGGTCAGCTGGCCGAACGCCGCGACGCTCTCGGTATTGAGGCGCGGGGTGAAGCGGGTGGTCGAGATATTGCCCTGGCGGAAGAAGTTCAGCGTTTCCTGATTCTCGCCGAAATAGAAGCCGCCGATGACATAGCGCAGCTTCTGGTCCTCGTTCGACGACAGCCGGACCTCGACCGAAGTCTGCTCGGCAAGGTCGGTGATGTCGCCGGCAAAGCCGGGGAGATAGGTGCGGAAATTGACGTCCGAACGCCGCCAGGCGGGAATGACGGTCAGCGTCCCGAAACCGAGCTCGCCGACCACCGTCGCACTGACGCCGACAAACTGGTTGTCGAGGAATCCGTCCGTGCCCGGCAGCGCGACGCAGCCACTGGTCACGAACCCGCCGGCACCGCCGCAGAAGGGCGGGGCGAACAGCGTCGAAGCGAGCTGGCGGATCGCCGCATGCGCGCGCGGATCGGACACGCTGACGCGATCCTCCAGTGCCGGAACGGTGTAGCGTGCCTCGGGCAGCAGCACTGCGCCCGATCCCTTGCCATGCTGGTTGTAGTAATCGGCGACCAACGTCATCGACCAGCGATCCGACGGCTCGATCAACAGCGACGCGCGCACCGCCTCGCCCTTGTCGTCGTCATAGCCGTCGGAAATATAGCCGTCGCGGTCGACGATCTGGCCCGCGACGCGCAGCGCAACCGTGTCGCCGATCGGCACGTTCAGCGCGAGGAAGCCCTTCTTGCTGTCGTAATTGCCATATTCGAACAGCGCCTCGCCACCGAACTTGCCGAGGATCGGCTTCTTCGGGAGCACGTTGATCGCGCCGCCGGTGGCGTTGCGGCCATAGAGCGTACCCTGCGGTCCCTTGACCACCTCGACGCGCTCCAGGTCGTAAAAGACGCCGGCGGGTGCGGTCGGACGGCCGACATAGACGCCGTTAAAGTTGAACGCGACGGCGTTCTCCGAGAAGCTGTTCTGCGAATTGGTGCCGACGCCGCGCAGGAAGAAGCTGGTCGTGCCGCCCGTCGGCTGAACCACCAGCGAGGGGACGAGCTTGCCGAGATTGGCGGTTTCGGTGATGCCCGACTGGGCAAGGGCGTCGCCGGTCACTGCGGTCACGGCAACGGCGGCGCGCTGCAACGATTCCGAGCGGCGCTGCGCAGTGATGACGATGTCCTGCAGACCGTCGGTTTCTTCGGCTTCGGCCGGGGCGGCAGGTGCGTCCTGCGCGAACGCAGGCGTAGCGTGGGCAACGAGGATCGCAGTCCCCGCGAGAAGCAATTTTTTCATCAGACAACCCTCCCATGGGCGCCGCTTCGATGAGCGCGCCTCTGCATTGAGGATGGTCAAAGCCTATCAATTATCATAACGATTTGTTTCTATCGTTTAGCACAAATGGAATTGATGGATGCGGCTCGATCAATTCGATCTCAACCTGTTGATCGCGTTCGATGTTCTGATCGAGGAACGTAGCGTCACCCGCGCGGCGGAACGGTTGAACCTCACCCAATCGGCGATGAGCGCGGCGCTCAAGCGGCTGCGCGACTCATTTTCGGACGAGATTCTGGTCCAGCATGGCAAACGCATGGTCCCCACCGCCGCCGCGCTGTCGCTGGCACCCGATGTATCCGCCGCGCTGCTCAACATGCGCGCCATTCTGGCCAGCGGCATGCGGTTCGATCCCGCCCACTCGCAGCGCAAGTTCCGCCTCGTCGGATCGGATTACATCACTACCGTGCTGCTCGGCCCGGCGCTGCGGCTGCTGCACAAGGAAGCGCCGCACATCCAGATCGAGATCACGCTGCCGCGATCCGATATTCTGGAAATGCTCGACGATGGTGAGATCGACCTGTTGATCTCGCCCGAACAGTTTCTGAGCCCCCACCACCCGCGCGAATTGCTGTTCGAGGAGCGGCACGTCGTGGTCGGCTGTTCGACCAACCCCGCGATGCAGCGCCCGCTCGACGCGGAGACCTATTTCGCCAGCGGCCATGTCGCGACCAGCGTGTCGCGGGACGGCACATTCATCGACAATTATCTGCGCGGGCAAGGTGAGCAGCGCCGGGTGGAGGTGGTATGTGCGGCCTTCTCGCAGGTTCCCTGGATCTTGCCGGGCACGACGCGGCTGGCGCTGATGCACGAGCGGCTGGCGCTCGAACTCGCGCCCCGGCTCGGGCTGACGATCCAGGAGCCGCCCTTCCCGCTGCCGCTCATGCGCGAGATGATGCAGTTTCACAGCGCGCGCTCCTCTGATCGCGGGTTGGCCTGGCTGTGCCATCGGCTAAAAGAGGTTGCGAAGGCCAACGCACGAAAACCTGGCGCGCGCGCGTGATCGGCCCGTCGCGCATCGTCATATCATCGACCAGCCGCTGACCGAGCGGGCTGACCGGGCCAACAAGAACAAGCTCGTTCATCGTTCGACTCCATCAGGTTGAAGGAGTCGAAATGGTCTGCCCATGGCGGGTGCCGCTCAATCGCATTATCGACGTTGCTACCTGCCTTGGGTTCAATAGCACGTACCTCGGTGCATTGATCAATCGGGGCCGAGACACGGAAGGCGTACGTTCAGCGAAGTGACAATGCCCCCTTCCCAATGTTCTACTGCTTGGCGATCGCCGTACTTGCGCTGTGCAGCTGATAGAGGATGTGTCCGGTTGCCGACACTATGGCGGTGGTCATCAGCCCTCATAGTGGCAATTCTACGACGCTCGCGCATGATCTGGGCTTAGAAGGCCGCGTTGAAGCCAGGTGAAGCGAAGCGCGTACGCATCCTGCTGACCCGCTGTCGTTTCATGCGCTGGACGGATTCGGGCTGGACTGACATCGCCCTGCAAGTGCAGCTTCGCGTGGCGCGTGATGCCGGGGATTCGGGGGTAGCGCTAACGGTGACGGTCGCGGAGCTACCGCAGACCGGTCTGTAACGGGAGGGGGCGAATGCGGCTGCGGATGGGGATGATCGGCGGCGGACCGGGGGCGTTTATCGGG
>JBHYGP010000159.1:0-4872 GCA_051858935.1 Sphingomonas sp. | reverse complement strand
CACTTCGTCGATCTGCACGGCGGCGCGACACGGCAGATGCTGGTGTCGCACGGCATCGGCTCCGACCCCGAACATACCGGCGTGCTTCAGCGCTTTTCGAACGAGGTCGGGTCCGAAGCGACGAGCGAAGGCGCGTTCCTCGCCGCCAATTATTATGTCGGCAAGCACCAGTTGTCGCAGCGGCTGATCGGCCTCGATCCGACCAACTATAACGCGCTCGACCGCGCGATCGTGATCCATGGCGCGTGGTATTCGAACCCCGAGATGATCGCGAAGCACGGCAAGCTCGGTCGCAGCCAAGGCTGTTTCGCGGTGGGTGAGCGCGATCTCGACACGCTGTTCGCGATGCTCGGCGAAGGCCGGATGATCTACGCCACCAAGGTGTAGGAGCAAGCCGCGCACTCCGCGCGTTGATCCCCCGATGTTCGGGAGGATCGCATGACCGAAACGCTGCAACCGGCGCTGCCCGACGATGTTGATCGCGCCGCCCGCGACGTGCTGATGGCCGCTTGCGCCGCCAATCTCAGCCTCGCCACCGCCGAAAGCTGCACCGGCGGGATGCTCGCCTCGTTGCTCACCGATGTCGAGGGCGTCAGTTCGGCTTTTGAACGCGGCTATGTCGTCTATTCCAAGGACGCCAAGTGCGAGCTGCTCCACATCGCGCGCGAGACCGTCGAACGCTGCAACGCGGTCAGCCGCGAGGTGGCAGTGGCGATGGCAGAGGGCGCGCTGGCGGCGAGCCGTGCCGATATCGCACTGGCCATTACCGGCTTTGCCGGACCCGGCGGACCCGATGACGAACCGGGCCTGGTCCACTTCGCCTGTGCCCGCGCCGGACGCCCGACCGCGCACCGCGAAGAACATTTTGGCGATATTGGTCGCGGACCGACCCGAATTGCCTGTATGCGCGTGGCACTGGAGATGATCGGCGAGGCGATAGGTTAGTGGCGAAGCACCGGTTCCATTCGATCCACGCACAGGGATTCGTGCGCGTCGGCGCCTGCACCCCCAGCGCAAGCGCGGGCGATATCGCCGCGAACACCGCCTCGCACATCGCACTGGCGAAACAGGGGGATGCAGCGGGCGCGGACCTTTTGCTCTTCCCCGAACTCGGCATCACCGGATACGCGATCGACGATCTGCATCTGCAGGATGCGGTGCTGCGCGCGACGACGCAGGGGCTGGCCGATCTGGTCGCGGCGAGTGCAAAGCTCAAGCCCGTGCTGCTGGTCGGCGCGGCGCTGGAGCGCAACGGGCGGCTGTATAACTGCGCGGTCGTCATCGCGCGCGGGCGTGTGCTGGGCGTCGTGCCCAAAAGCTATTTCCCTAACTACCGCGAATATTATGAGAAGCGCTGGTTTGCCTCCGGCATCGGCCTGTCGGGGACGATCGACATTGCGGGCCAGACCGCGCCGTTCGGCACCGACCTGATCTTCGCCGCCAGCGACCTGCCCGATTTCGTGTTTCATGCCGAGATTTGCGAGGATTTCTGGGGTCCGCTGCCGCCGTCGACCTTTGGCGCGATGGCCGGGGCGACGATCCTGTGCAACCTGTCGGCCAGCAACATCGTCATCGGCAAGGCGCGCGAGCGGGCGTTGCTATGCGCGGCGCAATCGGCGCGGACCGCCTCGGCTTATGTCTTCTCCGCATCGGGGCCGGGCGAAAGCACCACCGACCTTGCGTGGGACGGTCAGAGCCTGATCTACGAACTGGGCGAACTGCTCGCCGCATCGGGGCGGTTCGACCTCGACGACGAACTGATCACCGCCGATATCGATGTCGCGCGGCTGCGGCAGGAGCGGATGCGCTTCGGCACGTTCAACGACAATGCCGCCGCCGCCGGTCATCCCGAACAGCGTTTCCGCCGCATCGCGTTCGATCACGCGCCGGGCTTTGACGATGTCGGCCTGCACCGCGCGATCCGCCGCTTTCCCTTTGTGCCCGACACGCCCGAAAAGCTCGACGAGGATTGCTACGAGGCGTTCAACATCCAGGTCGAGGGGCTGCGCAAGCGCATGGTCGCGACCGGCAATGGCAAGCTGGTCATCGGCATTTCGGGCGGGCTTGATTCGACCCATGCGCTGATCGTTGCGGCCAAGGCGATGGACCGGCTCGGTCGCCCGCGCAGCGACATTCTCGGCTTCACCATGCCCGGCTTTGCCACCGGTGAGGGAAGCAAGGGCAATGCCTGGGCGCTGATGAAGGCGCTGGGCATCACCGCGGAAGAGATCGACATCCGCCCCGCCGCGCGGCAGCTGCTGACCGACATGGGCCACCCCTATGCCGATGGCGCGCCGGTCTATGACATCACCTTCGAGAATGTTCAGGCCGGGCTGCGCACCGACTATCTCTTCCGCCTCGCCAACCAGCGCGGCGGGTTCGTGGTCGGGACCGGCGACCTGAGCGAGCTGGCGCTCGGCTGGTGCACCTATGGCGTCGGCGATCATATGTCGCACTACGCCGTCAATGCCGGCGTTCCCAAGACGCTGATCCAGTTCCTGATCCGCTGGTGCATCGCGTCCAACCAGTTCGATGGCGACACCGATGCAGTGCTGGAGTCGATTTTGGCGCAGGAAATCTCGCCCGAACTGGTCCCCGCCGATGCCAGCGGGGCGATGCAGAGCACCGAGGCGAAGATCGGGCCCTATGCACTCAACGACTTCTTCGTGCATTATGTCGTGCGCCACGGTCTCGCGCCGTCGAAGATCGCGTTTCTCGCCTGGCATGCGTGGCGCGATGCCGATGCGGGCGAATGGCCGCTCGGCGTGCCGCCGCATCAGCGAGTCGCCTATGACCTTCCCACGATCCGCCACTGGCTGGAGAAATTCCTGATCCGCTTCTTCGCGCAGAGCCAGTTCAAGCGCAGCGCGATCCCGAACGGGCCGAAAGTGTCGGCGGGCGGCGCGCTGTCCCCGCGCGGCGACTGGCGCGCGCCGTCGGACGGGGTGGCCGGGCCGTGGCTCGATGAGCTTGAGGCGAACGTTCCTAAGTAGCCAATCGCTCCAGCCCGGCAATCGTATCCGCCTCATGCGCGGGCTTGTCGGTGCGGATGCGGCTGATCCGCGGGAAGCGCATCGCGAGGCCCGATTTGTGGCGCTTCGATGCGTGGATCGAATCGAACGCCACCTCCAGCACCAGTGTCTTCTCCACCTCGCGCACCGGCCCGAACCGTGCGGTCGTATGGTTGCGCACGAAGCGGTCGAGCCATTTCAGCTCTTCGTCGGTAAACCCGAAATAGGCCTTGCCCACCGGTAGCAGCTCGCCGCCCTCGGCCCATGCGCCGAACGTATAGTCGGAATAGAAGGACGAGCGCTTGCCGCTGCCGCGCTGGGCATACATCAGCACGCAATCGGCGGTGAGCGGATCGCGCTTCCATTTATACCACAGCCCGACGCGCCGCCCGGCTACATAGCGCGCGTCGCGCCGCTTGAGCATCACCCCTTCGATCGCCGCATCGCGGGCACCGGCGCGAAGCTCCTCGAGCGCGGCGAAATCCGCTGCGTCGATCAACGCTGAGACATCGAACCGCTCCGGGTCGAGCGGCGCGACGAACGCCTCCAGCCGCGCGCGCCGGGCATGCCAGGGCAGCTCGCGCAGATCCTCAAGTCCGTCGAACAACAGGTCGTAGAGCCGCACGAACGCCGGAAACTCAGCCAGCGTCTTGGCCGAAACGATCTTCCGCCCCAGCCGCTGCTGCAGCGCATTGAAGCTGCCCGCCTCGCCCCCTTGCGCTTCACCCCGCACGAGCAATTCGCCGTCGAGCACGCCGGGCGTCGTAAAGGCGCTCGCGACGTCGGGGAAGCCGGCGGTGATGTCATCGCCCGCGCGGCTGTAGAGCCGCGTCTCGCCCGCGACATGGACGATCTGGACACGGATGCCGTCCCACTTCCACTCGGCGGCATAGTCGGCAAGATCGACCTGCGTTTCCTCCAGCGGATGGGCGAGCATGAACGGGCGGAACACCGGCACATCGGTCGTGGTCGGCTGCGGCCCGCGCCCTTCGCCCCAGTCGAACAACGGCGCATAGGGCGGCGTCAGGCCGTGCCACACCTCCTCGACCGCATCGACATCGACCCCGAACGCCTCGGCGAACGCTGTCTTGGCCAGCCGGGCCGACACGCCGACGCGCAAGCCACCGGTCGCAAGCTTGAGCAGCGCATAGCGTTCGTCCGCCGCCAGCCGGTCGAGCATCGCACCGAGCGCGGCGGGTGCGTCTGAGCGCGACAGGCTGGCAAGCCGGTCGACCACCGCGGCCAGCGTCAGCGGCTCGGACCCGGGCGGCGGCGTCAGCGGCTCGGGCCAGATCAGCGCCACGGTTTCGGCGGTATCGCCGACGAAATCGCGGCTCAGCTGGAACAGCACCGGATCGACGCGCTCGCCCACTAGCGCGCGGATCGTCGCCGGCTTGACCGCGGGCAGGTCGAGCGTGCCGGTCAGCGCCGCCAGTCCCCAGCCGCGATCGGGATCGGGCGTCTCGCGCAACCACGCGCCGATCAGCCGCAGCTTCGCATTGCGCGACCGCGTGTAGATCAGCCGGTCGAGAAGGTCGGCAAAGGCGCGCATGGGCGCTTAACATGGCGCGATGCGACAGGTTCCACCAGAGCCGCGCCGATCCCCCTCGCGAAGGCCCCGACTTCACGCTAGCGTCAACCTACCGGAAAGGTCGGTGCGCGATTCGCGCGCGCCGTGGGAGGGATTACCAGATGAAGACCCTGTTGCTTGCCGTCGCACTGTCGACGCTTCCGATCGCGCCGGCCTCATTCGCGCAGGACGCCGCCGCGCCAGCCGCTGTTGCCGCCAAGTTCAACCTCGACACGCCGATCCAGGACATCGTGGCGGACGAAAAGGCGAAGGCCGCGCTCGAGGCCAATA
>JBHYGP010000158.1:0-4876 GCA_051858935.1 Sphingomonas sp. | reverse complement strand
GGTCTCGTCGATATACCGCTTCTGCGCATAGGGAATCTGCTCGGGCGCATAGCGGTTGAAATGGTGGTTCTGCCCCGCCATCGGACCAAGGCCACCCATCTGCCACATCAGCCACTGCATCTGCACGATCTTGTCGCGCTGCTCGGGGCCGAAGAGGCGCCCGGTCTTGTTGGCGAGGTACAGCAGGATCGCCCCGCTCTCGAACACGCTGATCGGTTCGCCGCCATCCACCGGCTCATGGTCGACGATCGCGGGCATGCGGTTATTGGGCGCGATTTTCAGGAAATCGGGCTTGAACTGCTCGCCCTGCCCGATGTTGACCGGCACGATCGAGTAGGGGAGGCCGGCCTCCTCCAGGAACAGCGTGATCTTGTGGCCGTTCGGCGTGGGCCAGTAATGCAGGTCGATCATCGGGGAAGTCTCCAGCGGGGGAGCCGCACAAATGGGGTGGCGCGTCGCTTACGCAACCGGCTCGGCAACGCGCGGTCGCCGCAGCACGAAGAGCAGGACGATCCCCGCCGCAACCGTCGTCATCGCCGCTGCCAGCGCAAACGCCGCGCCCGGAAAGCCATGCTCGGCGCCATAGGCCAATGTCTGCGTCAGGCTCAGCGGCCCCAGGATCGCGGCGATGCTGGCAATGCTCGCCATCCCGCCCTGCAACGCGCCCTGATTGGCGGCATCGACCCGCCGGCTCAGCATCGCGTTGAGCGAGGGGTAAGCCAGCATCTGCAACGCCCCGAACATCAGGATCACATAGACCTGCCACCCTTCGGTCGCGAAGCCATAGGCGGCATAGGCGATCGTCCCGACGATCAGGCCGATCATTAGCGTCTTGGCCTCACCCAGTGCGGCGATCGCGCGCCCGGTGACGAAAATCTGCGTCAGCGCCATCGCCGTGCCCGACGCCGCCAGCGACCAGCCGATCGCGCGGCTGTCCCAGCCATGCGCCAGCTCGGCATAAAAGGCCCAGGTCGCGGGATAGACCTGATGCGCCAGCTGCCAGATGAACGCGACGGCGAGCAGCGGCAGCGCGCCCTTCATCGCGAACAGCGGCCGGAAGGTGCCAAGCGGATTGGCGCGCTTCCATTCGAACTTGCGCCGGTTCTCGGGCGCGAGTGTCTCGGGCAGGATGAAGAAGATCCAGGTCGCGTTGATCGCCGCCAGTGCGCCCGCAACCATAAACGGCGTGCGCGGCCCGAACTCGCCCAGCAGGCCCCCGATCGCCGGGCCGATGATGAACCCGATCCCGAACGCCGCCCCCATCAGGCCGAATGTCGCCCCGCGCTTGTCGGGTGGGGTGACGTCGGCGAGGATCGCATTGGCCGGGCCATAGACCGCTCCCGCGATCCCCGCGATCAGCCGCCCCGCGAATAGCCACGCGATCGTCGGCGCGAACGCCATCAGCGCATAATCGACCGCAAAGATCAGCATCGCCGCCAGGATCACTGGCCGCCGACCATATCGGTCGCCAAGGTTGCCGAGGATCGGCCCGGCAAAGAAATGCGCGACCGCGAACACGATGATCAACGCGCCGCCGATCCGCGTCGCCTCCGGCAACGTCTCTCCGGTCAGTTCGACGATCAGCGTCGGCAGGACGGGCAGCACGATCCCGAACCCGATCGCATCGATCAGCACGGCGGCAAGCGCGATGGGAATTGCGCGATGTCCGAACGTCATGCCCCTGTCCCCCCGTTCGGCGTCCTATTAGTGCCGATCCGCGCCGGGTGAAAGCATGCCCGCGCCCCATTCCATTCGTCGTCCCGGGCTCGACCCGGGACCGGGCTGCCTTGCCTGCGGGAGAAGCCCTGCCCCGGGTCAGGCCCGGGACGACGAAAGAGAGCGAGAAGGTGTTCTTCGGCGCGAAGAAGCACTTTGTGCCCTTCGCGCTGGCGGAATGTCCTTAGCCAATGGTGAAAAATGGCGCGTTCTGCGGTGACATGTTCGCATGTGTGCAAATTTCGCGCTTTTGCCGCGACATGTTCGCTTTCAGAACGCGGCTTGACGTAGCGTCATCCATACCGCAACTTCGAAACAGCCACGAAAGATGGCGACAGGAGAGATGCGGATGGCGACGACGCTCGATGGAGTTGTGGGCGAAGCAGCGCGCGGCGCTCCGCCGATCACGCTGCGCACGCGGGTCAGCTATGGGTCGGGGGCAATCGCCAACGGCATCAAGAACGCCGCGTTCACCACCTATCTCTTGTTCTTCTACAGCCAGATCATCGGCGTGCCCGCAGGTATCGTCTCCGCCGCGGTCGCGCTGACCCTGCTGGTCGATGCGGTCGCCGATCCGCTGATCGGGCGCTGGTCGGACCTGACGCGCAGCCGCTGGGGGCGGCGTCACCCGTTCATCTATGGCGCGGCGCTGCCCACCGCCTTCTTCTTCCTGCTCGCCTGGTTCCCGCCCCAGGGGATGAGCGATTTTCAGATGGGCGTGTGGATCTTCGCCACCGCATCGCTCACCCGCGTGTCGATCAGCGCGTTCGAGATCAACACCTCGGCAATGACGCCCGAACTGACGCAGGATTATCGCGAGCGCACCCGGCTGTTCTCGCTGCGCTGGTGGTTCGGTTATGCCGGCACCTATCTGTTCACCGCGATCTGCCTCACCACCTTCTTCGCCGCGACACCCGAATATCCGCGCGGGCAGCTCAACCCGGCGGGCTATCCGGGCTTTGCCATTGCCGGCGCGGTGACGATCCTCGCCGCGATCTTGATCTGCGGGATCGGCACACACAACCGCATCCCGTATCTGCGCCAGGCTGAGGTGCGGACGCAGCCGCTCAAGCTGATGGGCCATTTGCGGGAGATGGGATCGGCGCTGGGCAACCGCGCCTTCCTGTCGATCTTCGGCTTTGGCGTGCTCAAATATTCGGCGATCGGGCTGTACAGCGCGACGACGTTGTTTTTCCTCACCTATCTCTATCAACTCAACGCCTTGCAGGTCGCGATCCTGACGGTCGACAGCTTCGTCGCCGCGACCATCGCCGCGCCGCTCGCCCCGGTGATGTCGGCGTGGCTCGGCAAGCGGACCAGTTCGATGGTGTTCGCGGTGGTCGGCGTGTCGATCGGCCTGACCCCGTTGTTCCTCGCCTATAATGGCTGGTTCTTCGCACCGGGCGATCCGATGCTGGTGCCGACCCTGTTCGCGATCGGCGCGCTCTATGGCGCGATGGTCGCGATCTCGCTGATCAACACCAGTTCGATGCTGGCCGATGTCGTCGAGGACAGCGCGCTCAAGACCGGGCGGCATGAGGCGGGGATCTTCTTCTCGGCCGCCAGCTTCATGCAGCAATGCTCGACCGCGATCGGCATCTTCCTCGCGGGGCGGCTACTGGTCTGGTCCGATTTCCCGGCCAAGCCCGCACCGGGGCAGGTGAGTGACGAGGCGATCCGCAGCCTTGTCATCCATTATATCCCCTGCTCGATCGGGCTGTGGACGCTCGGCGCGCTGATCCTGCTCTTCTACCCGATCACCAAGGCGAAGCATGAGGCCAACGTCGCCGCATTGCAGGCGCGCGAAGCGGAGGCGCGGGCGCTGGAGATGGACAATTCGGCCCTGCTCGGCCCCGCCCGCTGAACAGGGATTGACGCGACTCGGCCCGTACCGCATCTTCAAATTGATCGGGCTGCGGAATCTCACAGCCAGAGCGCGCAAATGAACAGAAGCGAACATGTCGTGGAAGAACGCGTCATCCACCCACGGCATCATGTGAAATCTTTGGAGGGGTAATGTCTGTAATGGAGGATGTAAGGGTCGATCTCGACACCTTCCGCACCGAAGTCCGCGAATGGCTCGCGGCGAACTTCCCCGCCTCGCTCAAGGGCAAGGATAACTCCATGTCCGCGGTGGAGGGGCCGACGCAGGAGACCTCCGAACAGGCCGCGTGGCGCAAGGCGATGGGCGAGAAGGGCTGGGGCGTCCCGACTTGGCCCGCCGAATATGGTGGTGGCGGGCTCAGTCGCGCTCAGGCCAAGGTTCTGGCCGAGGAAATGGGCCGCGCTGGCGCGTGGAACCCGATCGGCGGGATGGGCGTGATGATGTTCGGCCCGACGCTGCTGGAATATGGCAATGAGGCGCAGAAGCGCGAGCATATCCCGGCCATCGCGCGCGGCGAGGTGCGCTGGTGTCAGGGCTATAGCGAGCCGAACGCCGGCTCCGACCTTGCCAACCTCCAGACCTTTGCCGAGGACAAGGGCGACCATTATCTGGTCAACGGCCAGAAGACCTGGACCAGCGGCGGGCAATGGGCGCACAAATGCTTTGCCATCGTCCGCACTGACAAGACTCAGAAACAGGGCGGCATCACCTTCCTGCTGATCGACATGGATTCGCCGGGGGTCGAGGTGAAGCCGATCCAGATGATCAGCGGCATGTCGCCCTTTTGCGAAACCTTCTTCACCAATGTGAAGGTGCCCAAGGAAAACCGCGTCGGTGAGGAAGGGCAAGGCTGGACCATCGGCAAGCGCCTGCTCCAGCATGAGCGGACCAACCTGTCGGGTGGCGGCTCCGCCTTCCGCATGTCCGGGCCGTCGCTGGCCGATGTCGCCAAGAAATATCGCGGCGTCGATGCCGAAGGGCGGATCGCCGATCCCGATCTGCGCGCGCGCATAGCCAAGTTCGAGATGGACTGGCGCGCCTTCCTGCTCACCGCGATGCGCGTGCAGGCGGAAAGCAAGGCGGTCGGCGGCGTGTCCGAAGTCTCATCGATCCTCAAGACCGTCGGCACCAAGCTGGGCCAGGAGCGCGCCGAGCTGATGATCGAGATTCAGGGGATGGAAGGGCTCGGCTGGGAAGGCGAGGGCTTTACCGAGGCGCAGATTCACGGCGTGCGCGCGTGGCTCTTCGGCAAGGCGACCACCATCTATGGCGGCT
>JBHYGP010000157.1:6221-14601 GCA_051858935.1 Sphingomonas sp. | reverse complement strand
GCGCGCTGGAGGTTCATCACGTCGACTTCATTGTCCTTGACGTGCGCTTCCAGTTGGGCGGCAAGCTTGGGGCCTTCGGTGTAGGGGACCGAGATGAAATTCTCGATGCCCATCGTGTCGAGCACCTGGCCGCCGAATCGCTCGGCCGCGATGCCGACGCGCAGCCCCTTGCGTGCGGTATAGATCGCCGAGGCCGCACCCGCAGGGCCGCCGCCGACGATGAGGACGTCGAACGGCTCCTTCGCCGCGAGCTTTTCCGCTGCCTTGGCTTCCGCGCCGCTGTCGAGCTTGGCGACGATCTGCTCCAGCTCCATCCGGCCCGATCCGAACAATTCGCCGTTCAGATAGACGGTGGGGACGGCGAGCACCTGGCGCGCATCGACCTCGTCCTTGAACAGCGCGCCGTCGATCGCGACGTGGCTGATCTTTGGGTTCAGCACCGCCATCAGGTTGAGCGCCTGAACCACGTCCGGGCAGTTCTGGCAGCTGAGCGAGAAATAGGTTTCGAAGTGGAGGTCGCCTTCAAGGCCCTTGACCGCCTCGATCACATCCTGCGCCGCCTTGGACGGGTGGCCGCCGACCTGGAGCAGGGCGAGGACGAGGCTGGTGAATTCATGCCCCATCGGAATGCCGGCGAAGCGCACGCCGATATCGGTGCCGGCGCGGCGGATCATGAAGCTGGGGGTGCGCTTGTCGTCGTTCGTGCGGATCAGCGTGATCTTGCCCGACAGGTCGGCGATTTCGGTCAGCAGGGTTTCGAGCTCGCGCGACTTGGCATCGTCACCAAGGCTCGCGACCAGTTCCACCGATTCGCGGATATGGACGAGATAGGCTTCGAGCTGCTGCTTGAGATGCGCGTCGAGCATGGGGAACTCCTGTATCTGAAATCAGAACGGCCCGGGGCATCGGGAGGGGTGCCCCGGGCCGTATTCGCACCCGCCGGGATGGGGGAGGGGGCGGGTGCGAAGGGTCCGCTTGGCTTAGATCTTGCCGACGAGGTCGAGCGACGGGGCGAGGGTGGTTTCGCCCTCTTCCCACTTGGCCGGGCAGACTTCGCCCGGATGCGCCGCGATATACTGCGCCGCCTTGATCTTGCGGAGCAGCTCGGTCGCGTTGCGGCCGACGCCTTCGCTGGTGATCTCGACCAGCTGGATCACGCCTTCGGGATCGATCACGAAGGTGCCGCGATCCGCGAGACCCTGCCCCTCACGCAGCACGTCGAAATTCTTCGAGAGCGTGTGGTTCTGATCGCCGAGCATGTAATAGTTGATCTTGCCGATCGCGGGCGAGGTGTCGTGCCACGCCTTGTGGCTGAAATGCGTGTCGGTCGACACCGAATAGACCTCGACGCCCATCTTCTGCAGGGCCGGGTAGATGTCGGCCAGATCCTCCAGCTCGGTCGGGCAGACGAAGGTGAAGTCGGCCGGGTAGAAGAAGAACACCGCCCACTTGCCGCGCACGTCCGCGTCGGTGACCTCGACGAACTTGCCTTGCTTGAACGCGGTCGCCGTAAACGGCTTCAGTTCGCTACCGATGAGCGCCATGTTTCTGTTCTCCTGTGATTTGTGCAGTGCAGCTTGTGCGATGCGGCATATAGGCGCTGCCACGCCGCATCCAAATTGGAAGAGTCGCCGACCGTGATCGAGTAAATCACTCAATCGGGCAAGTATGATCGAGTTTCAGGTAATCGCGCGATAGACGCTATAGCTGCTCGTGAGCGTCAGCACGACGCCGACAAGGATCAGCAGGGTCTTGGTCGGTATGCGTTTGGCGAGGATCGCGCCGAAGGGCGCGGCCAGCACGCCGCCGATCAGCAACCCGACCACTGCCTCGGTAAAGGCCGAAAATCCGAGATGGAAGATGAAGGTGATCGACACCGACAGGGTCAGGAAGAACTCGACGCTGTTGACCGTGCCGATCGTATAACGCGGTTGCGTGCCCTGAATCAGCAGGTTGCTGGTGACGACTGGCCCCCAGCCACCGCCACCCGCCGCGTCGAGGAATCCGCCGACAAGACCCAGCGGTTCGACGATCCGCGGTTCGCGATGATGCCGGGTGGGGAAACTGACCCCACGCCACAGCAGATAGACGCCGATCAGCGCGAGATAGGTCATCACGAACGGCCGCGTCACCGAAGCGTCGAACGTGCTGAGCAGATAGGCCCCGGTCACACCGCCGATCACGCCGGGGATCAGAAGGCGGAAGAAAAGCTTCCAGTTCACATTCTTGTGGATCGCATGGCTGATGCCCGAAACGCCGGTGGTGAAGCATTCGGCGAGGTGGACGCCCGCCGACGCGGTCGCGGGCGGGACGCCGAGGACACTGACCAGCAGGGTGCTCGAGATCACGCCGAACGCCATGCCCAGCGCGCCATCGACAATCTGCGCAGCAAAGCCGACCGCGATGAACGGCAGCAGGGCCTGGAAATCGATCGCTTCGAACATCCGGTTACTTTCACGCGAGTTGGCCGCCTGCACTGACGGGTCGCCGCAATCCCTACAAGATATCTCGTGTTTAGCGCGGTCAAGGGGAGATGGCGGTGACGCTGGAAATGCGCGCTGGCGCTCCCTAGATTGCTGCGAATATAAAGGGGCCGCACATGTTCGGACGTCTCGCCGCCTATCTCGACTCGATCCGCGCGCGCGATCCCGCGCCGCGCAGCCGAGCGGAAATTTTGCTCTACCCGGGTGTCTGGGCGGTGTTCTGGCACCGCGTCGCGCATCGGCTGTTCCGCGCACGGTTGTTCTTCCTCGCCCGCGTAGTGAACCACCTGTCGCGCTGGCTGACCGCGATCGACATCCACCCCGGCGCGACGATCGGGCGCAATTTCTTTATCGACCATGGCTTTGTCGTGATTGGTGAGACGGCGGAGATCGGGAATAATGTCACGATCTACCAGTGCGTGACGCTTGGCGGGACCAGCCCGGACAATGGCGTTGCCGGCAAACGGCACCCGACGCTGTCGGACGGAGTGATCATCGGGTCGGGCGCGCAGGTGCTGGGACCGATCACCGTCGGGCCGCGCGCGCGAGTCGGTGCCAATGCGGTGGTAACCAAGGACGTGCCCGAAGGCGCTGTGATGGTCGGCATCCCCGCCAAGCCGACACTGGTCGAGGCGGAGGCGTGGAAGAAGGACTTCGTGCCCTATGGCACGCCGTGCAGCGAGCTGTACGACCCGGCCACGCAGAAGCTTGAGATCATGCGGTGCGAGCTGGAAACGCTGCGCAAGCGGCTCGACGAGCTGCTTGCCGAGCGTGCGGCCGAGCGCAATGCGGAGCAGCGCGACCGGGCGTGAGCGCGAACGTCACTCCATTCCCGGCGCGTGGTACGCCGTCCCAGGTCGGGTTCGACCGCGCCGAACTGACTCGCATCCTCGACCTGTACGGTCGCATGGTCGCTGCGGGCCATTGGAAGGATTATGCGATCGACCTCGGTCGCGATGCTGCGGTGTTCGCGGCATTCCGGCGCACTGCCGAGCGGCCAGAATTCCGGGTCGAAAAGCGCCCCGCGCTGCGCAACCGGCAAGGCATGTGGGCGCTGGTCAACGAAGCCGGCGCGGTGCTCAAGCGTGGGCATGAGTTGGGCCCCGTCCTGGCGCCGGTCGAACGCCGCCTGATGAAGCTGGTCGAGGACTGACGCGCTCAGGCGGTGAACCGCTTGGTGAAACCCTTCACATTGCCGAGCTCGGCCGGATGCGCATCGACCCGTTCGACCGCAGCCATGTTCGGCCCCTCGCGGCAGCGATCGACGAACGTGTCGAGCGCGACATCCTCACCATCGGCCAGGATCTCCACGCGCCCGTCCTGAAGGTTGCGGACCCAGCCAGTAACTCCGAGCTGGCGCGCCGTGCGCACCGCCCAGTCGCGATAGCCGACGCGCTGCACGCGCCCCTCGATCAGCAAACGCTGTGCCGTCATCCCTGGTAATCCCCGCTTACACATGCGCCAACGCTGCGCACGCGGAGTTCATAGTCCGAAACTGGCACCGCCGGACAGTCCGTCCCGGCGCGACAACGGGGCGGTCCGGCGCGCAACCGCGATGGAAGACCGAATTCTCGTTCAGCGTGCCGGCGGCGTGGCCCTGCCCCCGTACAGTACGAGCGGTGGAACCGTCGGGTTCTTCCAGTAATTGACGTGCGCCGTGTAGGGGTTCTCGGCCAGACCAAAATAGGTCTTGTCGTTGCTGACGATCACATTGAACAGGTCGACCCGTTCGGGTGTTTCGCGCAGGCTGGCATGGGTCAGGCGGTAGCTGAACTGGTCATTGGGGTCAGTGAACGCGACCAGTTGCAACCGATCCTGCGCTGGCGTCGCTTCCTCACGCTGCGACTGTGGGCCGAACCAGCGAAACTCGGACTCGCTGACCCTCCAGCTTTGGGCGGTGGTCCGTGCGTCGGCGAGACGAAGCAAGGGAATTTGATTGGCGAGCATGTAGATGGCCCGCGTCCGGGACAGCGCCGCACGCGTTGCGTCTGCCGTCGCGGTCGGACTCCCCGCCACGCGTTCTACCGCGTCGGTCAGCATCTTGCTCCCGAGGCTCTCGGTGATGAAGGCGCTGTCCACCCCGACATCGCCGCCACTGCACGCGTCATCCTGCCACCGCCCGCCAAGGAAGCCGCAGACAAGGTGCGCCATATCGCCCCGGAGTGCGGCACCAATCGACCCGGCCCCTTGTGATCCGGCATAAATAATAGGATCTGCAAAACAGTCGTTGATCAGCGTTTCCTTCGCCGCAGCATTGAATTTCGCGCGCTTGAACGGGAAGTCGGGCGGCGAGTCATAATAGAGCGATATCTTTGGCCACTGGGTCGCGGACGACCAGATCGCAAACGTCACCTCGATCGTGCGTTCGGGCGCTGCGAAGTCGTAGCGTTCGGTGAGGATGCCGCCGACCGGGGGGCTGGGTCGCGGTTTTGCCGGGGTGGCCAGCGCTTGCTCCAGGTTGCGCCGCCATTTCGCCGCCCAGCTGGAGTCATGGCTGCACATACCATGCACCACCAGAACCTTGAGAGGTTTTCCGGGAGACAGATCGCGCAGCCCCTTAAAGGCGGCAGTGCTTGGCGCCATCGCCTCGATCACCGGGGTCTTATAGGGCATGCTGGTACATGCACCGGATGCCAGAGCACACAATGCGATGGTCGGTCGCCACGATCCGTTCATGCAAACCCCCTTTATAGAATTGAGGGCAGCCTCCGCGAAAAGCGCTGGACTGTCTATCGCAAATGATTCCGAACGCAGCCGAAATGGATATGACCCGCCTATGCGGGCTGGAAGGTGCCGTCCTCAGTCATCAAGTGGAGCACGCCGTCGCTGATCGCGAAATAGGCGCCGTGAATGTTCAGTTTACCTGCTGCTTCGCGTCTGGGGATGAAGGGGAAGGTGCGCAGGTTCGCTATCGAGGTGCGGACCGTCTCCAGCTCCATTTCGCGCGATGCCTCCGGGCCGTCGCCGAACTTTGCCCTTACCCGCTCGCGCGCTGCGTCGAGCAGGCTGACCCAGGCGTGGACGAATCCGCCATCGCCCGGCTCCGCGTCCTGGAACATTTCGGTCAGCGCGGCATGCGCGCCGCCGCACATGCCATGGCCCATGACGACCAGTTCCTCGACCTCACGCGTGGTCACCGCGAATTCCAGCGCAGCGGAGACGCCGTGACGCCCGCCGTCATTCTCGAACGGCGGAACAAGGTTGGCGACGTTGCGCACGACGAAGATCTCACCAGGCAGCGTGTCGAAAATCTGCGCGGGTTCGACGCGACTGTCGGAGCAGGCGATCACCATCACCTTGGGGCTTTGCCCTTCGGCAAGCTCAGCCCAGCGTTCGCGCTGGCGGCGATAGTCGGCGGACCGGAAGCGGTGATAGCCATCGACGAGATCGGTGAAGTGAGTCATGCGGCCTCCCATTTTCCGGCTTCCATTGGCGCAGGCCGTAGGGGCTGGCAAGCGGGGCGCTGGATCGCTATCTGCGCCGCAAGAACGATCCGACTCCCGTCGCGCGCCCGGAGCGCCAGCGCAAGCCTGACTGGATCCGCGTCAAGGCTCCGACCTCCGCCGGATTTGCCGCAACGCGCGCGTTGATGCGCTCCAAAAGCCTGACCACGGTGTGCGAGGAAGCCGCCTGTCCGAATATCGGCGAGTGCTGGAGCAAGAAGCACGCGACGGTGATGATCCTGGGCGACACTTGCACGCGCGCCTGCGCGTTCTGCAACGTCAAGACCGGCATGCCGCGCGCGGTCGACCCGATGGAACCCAACAACGTCGCCGATGCGGCGGTGCAGATGGGCCTTCAGCATATCGTCATCACCTCGGTCGATCGCGACGACCTGCCCGATGGCGGCGCGAAGCAGTTCGTCAAGGTGATCGAGGCGATTCGCAAGGCGTCGCCGACGACCACAATCGAGATCCTGACCCCGGATTTCCGCAACAAGCATGAAGCCGCAGTCGAGATGATCGTCGCGGCGCGGCCCGACGTGTACAACCACAACCTCGAAACGGTGCCGCGCCTCTATCCGACGATCCGGCCCGGTGCGCGCTACTATGCCTCGATCCGCCTGCTGGAGCAGGTCAAGAAGCTCGACCCGTCGATCTTCACCAAGTCCGGCATCATGCTGGGGCTGGGCGAAGAGCGGCTGGAAGTCCATCAGGTGATGGACGACATGCGCAGCGCCGACATCGATTTCCTGACGATGGGCCAGTATCTTCAGCCGACCCCGCGCCACGCCAAGGTGCAGGATTTCGTGACGCCGGCGGCGTTCGACGCCTATGCCGCGATCGCGCGGGCCAAGGGGTTCCTGCTGGTCGCGTCCTCGCCGCTGACGCGGTCGAGCTATCACGCCGGCGACGACTTTGCGAAGATGAAGGCAGCGCGCGATGCCAAGCTGGCAAAGGCGGTGGCGACCGCCTGATGCCGCGTCACACCGAAACCCGCCGGCTGCCCTATACGCCGGACCAGATGTTCGACCTGGTCGCCGATGTCGGTCGCTACGCCGAGTTCCTGCCGTGGGTCAGCGCCGTTCGGGTCCGCTCGCACAGCGAGACCGAGATGGTCGCGGACCTGATGGTCGGGTTCAAAAGCCTGCGGGAGACATTCACCAGCCGGGTCGAGAAGCAGCGGCCAGGGCATATCCGCGTCGAGTATCTCGAAGGGCCATTGAAGCACCTGCATAACGACTGGAAGTTCCGGCCGGATGGTGAGGGTGGGGTGCTGGTCGATTTCGAGGTCGATTTCGCGTTCAAGAACCGCGTGTTCGAGATGCTGGCGGGGCAGGTGTTCGACCGCGCGTTGCGGATGATGATCGGGGCGTTCGAGACTCGTGCCGCAGCGCTTTACGGCGATTCGGCTTCGGGCGCGGCGGGTTCGCCGGGGAGCAGCAGTTCGAGCGCGCACAACGCCGCCTGAAGCCGGACGCCGCCACGGCCGATATCGCCGAATTCGCGGGTGTCGGCGACGACCACGTCAGGGTCGGCATCCTTCTCTGCCCGGGCGAATACGACATGGCCGACCGGTTTCTTGTCGCTGCCGCCGCCGGGGCCGGCGATCCCGGTGATCGCGACTGCGACATCGGCACCGCTTTCCTCCAGCGCGCCCTGCGCCATGCTCCACGCGGTGGCGATCGAGACGGCGCCGAAGGTTTCGAGCACGTCGCCGCTGACCTTCAACTCCTTCACCTTGGCTGCGTTGGAATAGGTGACGAAACCGGCGAGCAGCACGTCGGACGACCCGGGAATTTCGGTGATCGCGGCGCTGACGAGGCCGCCGGTGCAGCTTTCGGCGACCGCGACGGTGCGGCCGGCGGCGCGGTTGGTTTCGACGGCGCGGCGCGCGGCGTCGACCAGCTCTTTAGGGAGAATCGTGTCCATCATTTGGGGCGGGGCATAGGACAAAGCGGAAGCTTTGGCCCGTTTTTTCGACGGTCGGCGTCGAGTTGCGCCATGCCGACGAATACCCCGGCCAGATTCTTCGGCGGCAAGGGCGCGAGATTGGCGACGATCTTGTCGAGCTTCGGGCAATCGGCGGGTTCGATCATCTGTCCGGCGAGCGGAACCATGATGACCTTGATCGCGGGCAGGACGAACATCGATCCGGCGATTGCCTGCATGTCCGACCCCAGAAGCTTGGCGATACCGCTGCGGGCAGCGGGGAGGGCGGGGGCAACTCCGGACTGGAGGCGAGCGGCGAAGGCGGGGTTAGGGCGACGCAGGAATGCCGAGGCGGGAAGGGCGGTGCAGACGCGGCCCATCTCGCTCACCATGTCGGGCAGCAGCACCTGAAACAGCGCTTCGGCCTCGCCATCGGTGAGGCAGGGGCGGGGCTGGGCCTGAACGCTGGACGCGGCGAGGCCGGTCCATAGCAGGGCGGTAGCAGCAAGGTGGCGGATACGCATC
>JBHYGP010000157.1:0-6211 GCA_051858935.1 Sphingomonas sp. | reverse complement strand
CGCGGCGCGGCGACCCTATCAGGGTTTGTAGAGGGCGGCTGCAGTGCCGAGCCTGAACCGGCCCGCTTTATTCGGTCCTTTCCGGTAGACGTATCGTGGCGATGGCCTGTGCCGCGATGCCCTCGCCGCGGCCGGTGAAGCCGAGGCGTTCGGTGGTGGTGGCCTTGAGGCTAACCTTGGCGAGCGGGAGGTTGAGGATTTCGGCGATGCGCGCGCGGATCGTGTCGCGGTGCGGGCCGATCTTGGGTTCTTCGCAGATCAGCGTCAGGTCGATGAAGTCGATGATGCCGCCCTCTGCCCGGACCAGGGATGCGGCGTGGTCGAGGAAGCGGTCGGACGCGGCGCCGCGCCATTGCGGGTCGCTGGGCGGGAAATGCATGCCGATATCGCCCGCGCAGATCGTACCGAGCAGGGCATCGGTGATGGCATGGAGCGCGACATCGGCGTCGCTATGTCCCGCCAGCCCCTTGTCATGCGGGATCAGGACGCCGCCGAGCCAAAGTTCTTCGCCGGCGGCAAGGCGGTGGACGTCGTAGCCCATCGCGCTGCGCGAGATGAGGCTGGCGGCATGGCGCGCCTCGGCAGCGGCGAAATCGGCGGGGTGGGTGATTTTTTCGAGCATTGCGTCTCCGGGGACGAGGGCGACGTCATGGTCCGCGCGGCGGAGCATCTGGGCGTCGTCGGTGGCTTCTTTGTCGGTTGGCCAGGCGCGGTGGGCCGCGAGGATGGCGTCGAAGTGGAAGGCTTGCGGCGTCTGGATGCGGTTGAGGCCGGCGCGGGGGACGTTGTCGCCGAGGGTTTCGCTGCCCTTTGCGAGCGTATCGGCGACGGGGAGGGCGGGGACTGCGCCGGGGGCGTGGTCGAGTGCGGCGAGCAGGGCGTCGATCACAGCGGTCGGGATGAAGGGCCGGGCGGCGTCGTGGATCAGGACGCGGGTGACGCCTTTGCCTTCGAGTGCTTCCAGCCCGGCGCGGACCGAGTCGCGGCGTTCGGCGCCGCCTTCGACGAAGCTGAAGTTTTCGAGCTGGTATGCGCGGATGTGGTCTTGCTGTCCTTCGCCGATCACGATGATGGTTTGGCTTATCATCGGATGGGAGGTTAGCGCAGTAACGCTATGCGCTAGCATGGGTTTTCCGCAGAGCGAGGCGAATTGCTTGGGGATACTTCCGCCTGCGCGGACGCCCTTTCCGGCGGCGACGATGATGGCGGCGGTGGTCATGACGCGACACCTAGGCGACATGCTCGCGACACCGACGCGACGGGTTCGAGCGGGTTGGCGACAGTGGCGCGACGGTAGTGCGACAGGTGCGCGACGATCCCGCGCCGCGAGACGACGGGCGTGCGACTGCATGACGGCGTGATCGCGACAGCTTTGCGTGGTTGAGAAATGGCTAGAGCGGATTGCATTGAGCCTGCCTAGCGAGACGGCGCCGTGTAGGAAAGCGGTTGGGAGGCGGAGATCCCAAGCCTATCGTTGCTTTGCTCTGTAATACTTATTGGTATAGTGATCGGGACTGTCAAACGACCTCAGGATTGGGCCATGGCACGCAACACCTCAGTGACAATCGGCGACCATTTCTCAGACTTTATCGGCGAGCAGGTGCGTGCGGGCCGGTACGGATCGGCGAGCGATGTCGTGCGCGCTGGCTTGAGGCTTCTGGAGGAGCATGAGGCGAAAGTTCGGGCTTTGCAGGATGCCCTGATTGTCGGGGAACAATCGGGTGAGCCGCGTGCGTTCGATGTCGAGGCATTCAAGGCGCGCAAGCGGGCGGAACGCCTCAGCCGGTGAAAGTGCTGGCATTCTCGCCTGCGGCCGAAGCCGATCTTGACGCGATCTGGGACTATAGCGACGACCATTGGGGCGCGGAGCAGGCTGATCGTTACATCGATGATATCGTCGCGGTGTGTATGGCATTGGCGACCGGCGCGAAGCGTGGTCGGGTGGTCGATGTGCGGCCCGACTACCTGAAGCACGCGGCTGGATCGCACATGATCTATTTTCGCGTGATGGCCGACCGGGTTGAGGTCAATCGTGTGCTGCATGTCAGGCAGGATGTTGGGCGGCACCTTTAGCATTCCCCGGATAGGCGGAGCAGAGAACGAAGAAGAAGACCCTCACCAACCCCTCCCGCCAGCGGGAGGGGCTCAAGGAGCAGGGCGCCCTGAGGCGCGGAAGCGCGCGGCCCGTGCCAATGGGTGAAGGCGCTAGTGGGTGTGCAATGGAGCGAGGCGAATGCCCACCCCCTCTCCCCCGCCTGGGATGTTCACAACCATGTCGAGGGGTTTGCCGGCATAATCCGCGCTTCTGAATGTCTCGGCCAGAAGATCACGGACCGTCTCTGCCGCCAGACTCGTGCGCACATCAAGATACCAGGAGGCCGTGCCTTCATCCGGCCAATGCGCCAGCGCTAGCCATGCTTCCGTAATCCGGGTGTCATCCCCTAAGACCGCTTGCAACGCGGCCACCAAGCCAATTGGCGGATCGGCAGGGACGCCGAGCATCACGCTCGTTTCTTTCTGGCTGGTTCGTTGCACGCCCTTGCCCAAAACTGCCGACAGCTCTGAGGGTGTCCAATAAACGCTGTAGGGGAAGCCGGGGTTTAGCCAAGCACCTTGATTGGCAACCAGCGAAAGGAGTTCCTCGCCACGGATGGCCACAAACCCGACATCCATCCCAAAAACTTCAACGATGCGCTTTTGCGCGGTAAAGATGGCGGCCACTGGGGCACCATCGGGACCTTGAACGTTCAGCAGTGAAAGGCGCTCGCCTTCCTGAGCGATGCGGTTTTCAGCAAACGCGGGTGCTTCAGGGGTTGCCGCATACAGGTCAGCGTCGAGCAACGCACGATGAAAGGCGGCTCTGGCATCAGGATTTACAGCAGCATCCATCAGTTCCTGTTCGATTTCGTTATGAGGTTGAAACGCAACGAAGGACGTTTCCAATGAGCCCTGTTCCCCCGGGGCCGGCTCCACGACATCTGTATGCGGCGTCGAATTGTCCCGGTTAAACAGGCGTTTGAACCAATCGAACATTACCGCTTCCCCTTTTGCTCGAACATTTTGCTACTAGCGTCGATCCGTTGAAGCGAGACGTAATCGCGCATCGCGATGTGCGAGCACGTTGGCGCCGCCAATGACGGCGTTGGCCTGGAACTCGAGCCCGCAGTGTCGGCCGCACGACTAAGGCCACCCTTGCATCCCCGCCCTTGCCGCTGTAGGCGCTCGTGCCTATTTTTCGGGCACAGATGACGATGTTGAACCCCATTCAGGTCGGGCCGGTGACGGTCGAGACGCCGGTGATTCTGGCGCCGATGACGGGCGTCACCGATCTGCCGTTCCGGCGGCTGGTGCGGCGCTATGGGTCGGGGCTGAACGTGACCGAGATGATCGCGAGCCAAGCGGCGATCCGCGAGACGCGGCAGTCGGTGCAGAAGGCGGCATGGGATCCGATCGAGGAGCCGGTGTCGATGCAGCTGGTCGGCTGTACCCCCTATGAAATGGGGGAGGCGGCGAAGCTGAATGAGGATCGCGGCGCGGCGATCATCGACATCAACATGGGCTGTCCGGTGCGGAAGGTGACCAATGGCGATGCCGGGTCGGCGCTGATGCGGGTGCCGGATCTTGCGGCGAAGCTGATCGAGGCGTGCGTCAAGGCGGTGTCGGTGCCGGTGACGGTCAAGATGCGCATGGGGTGGTGCCATGACAGCCTGAACGCGCCCGAGCTGGCGCGCGTCGCCGAGGAGCTGGGCGCGAAGATGGTGACGGTGCACGGTCGCACCCGCAACCAGATGTACAAGGGCAGCGCCGACTGGGCGTTCGTGCGCAAGGTCAAGGACGCGGTGTCGATCCCGGTGATCGTCAATGGCGATATCTGCACGGTCGAGGATGCGCGAACGGCGCTGGCGCAATCGGGCGCGGATGGCGTGATGATCGGGCGTGGCGCCTATGGCAAGCCGTGGGTGCTGCGGCAGGTGATGGACGCGCTGTCCGGCGCGGGCGAGCGGGCGGACCCGGATATCGACGAACAATATGCCCTGATTGCAGAGCATTATGCGATGATGCTCGACCATTATGGCGAGATGACCGGCGTCAATCTGATGCGAAAGCATATCGGGTGGTACACCAAAGGGCTGCCCGGATCGGCGGAGTTCCGCAACAAGGTGAACCAGGAGCCCAAGGCGGCGACCGTTCTGGGCATGCTCGACGAATTCTACGCGCCGTTCCGCGGCATGCCTGCGCTGGGATCATGGCCGTCACGCGAAGCGGCCTGAGGCCGCCGCCGCAGCCGGGTGAGCCCGACCTGACCGAGATTTTCGGAGGGCTGCCGTGCGCGGCATTGGTGCTGGACCCGCAGGATCGCGTGACCCGCGCAAATATGGCGTGCGAGCATCTGCTGAATCATAGCGAAAAGGCGATGCTGGGGCAGCGGCTGGATCGAATCTTTGCGTTGCCCGAGGGCTATGCGGGGCGGCGCGACGGGCATGGCTTTGCCGCGTTCGATGTCGAGATCGAGCCGACCCGCTCGCCCCGCACGCGCGTCGACTTCATTGAGCAGCCAATTACCGAGCATCCCGGCTGGCGCATCGTGACGCTGCATCAGGCGCCGACCTCACGCCGCCTGTCGGTGGGGGCGGATCGCAGTGCGGGGGCGCGCGCGGCGGTGGGCGCGGCGGCGATGCTGGCGCATGAGATCAAGAACCCGCTGTCGGGCATTCGCGGCGCGGCGCAGTTGCTGGCCGGGGACGACGATGCCGAGACGCGGGCGGAGCTGACCCAGCTGATCACGACCGAGGTCGACCGCATCGCCGCGCTGATCGACCGGATGCAGGATTTTACCGACACGCGCCCGCCCAAGCTGGCACCGCACAATATCTATCCGCTGCTCGACCATGCGCGCCGCGTGGCGCTGGCCGGGTTTGCGCGGGGTATGGTGATCGAGGAGCGGTTCGATCCGTCGCTGCCCCCGGTGATGATGGACAAGGACGCATTCCTGCAAGTGGCGATGAATTTGCTGAAGAATGCGGCGGAGGCGCTGCGCGATACGCCCGATCCGCGCATCGTCCTGTCCACGCAATACCGCCATGGCGTCGCGATGCGGCCGGGGCCGGACCAGCCGCGCCGGTGGCTGCCGATCGAGTTTTCGGTGACCGACAATGGGCCGGGCGCGCCGGCGGATATCGCCAGCCATTTGTTCGAGCCGTTCGTGTCGGGCAAGCCGGAGGGGAAGGGACTGGGGCTGCCTTTGGTCGAGAAGCTGGTGCGCGATATGGGCGGGGTGGTCGAATATGCGCGGGCGGGGGATCCCGAGATGACGGTGTTTCGGGTGAATTTGCCGAGGGCGGACGGGTGATGAGCGAAGTTCAGCCTTATTTATCCTCCCCCGCCAGGGGGAGGTGG
This sequence comes from Sphingomonas sp., assembly GCA_051858935.1. Classification (GTDB taxonomy): domain Bacteria; phylum Pseudomonadota; class Alphaproteobacteria; order Sphingomonadales; family Sphingomonadaceae; genus Sphingomonas. The sequence continues at coordinate 814 of JBHYGP010000157.1, read as the reverse complement.
CAGCCGGAGGCTGACGGAGGGGGAGGAAGCAAGCCGCTCCGTTTTCCCTTCCTCCCCCTCCGTCGCGCGGCGCGCGCCACCTCCCCCTGGCGGGGGAGGATAAAGGAAGTTCTGACGTGACCGCCTCCATCCTCATCTGTGACGATGACGCCGCGATCCGCATGGTGGTGACGCAGGCGCTACGGCGGGCGGGGCATCGCGTGACGGCGGCGGCGTCGCTGGGCGAGTTGCGGCGCGAGCTGGCGGCGGCGCGGCCCGATGTGCTGGTGACCGATGTCGTGCTGCCCGATGGCAATGGGCTGGATTTCGTCGCGACCTTTACCGGCGAGACGCCCGATGTGCCGGTGATCGTGCTGTCGGCGCAGAATACGCTGTCGACCGCGGTGCGCGCGACCGAGGCGGGGGCGTTCGACTATCTGCCCAAGCCGTTTGACCTCGATGCGCTGACCGCAACCGTCGCGAGCGCGCTGGCGCGGGGGCGGCGGCTGGTGGATGATCTACCCGCGTCGGAGGAGCAGGCGGTTGCGCTGATCGGGCGCTCGCCGGCGATGCAGGACGTGTATCGGGTGATCGCGCGGGTCGTGTCGAACGAGCTGACTGTGCTGATCACCGGCGAGAGCGGGACCGGCAAGGAGCTGGTGGCGCAGGCGATCCATGATTTGGGGCCACGGCGGCGCGCGCCGTTTGTCGCGATCAACATGGCCGCGATCCCGCGCGAGCTGAGCGAGGCCGAGCTGTTCGGGCATGACAAGGGCGCGTTCACAGGCGCCGCGGCGCGGGTGGCGGGGAAGTTCGAGCAGGCGAGCGGAGGGAC
>JBHYGP010000156.1:0-4895 GCA_051858935.1 Sphingomonas sp. | reverse complement strand
GGCGGAGATCGAAACCGTCGGCCAGCTGGTCGATGCGGTCCAGAAGCTGAAGGGCTGAGCCACGTGACCGACGCCATCGCCACCTCCGACGCTCCGGCTTCCCTGACGGGCCACAAGCCCGACCTGATGAGCAAGTTCGATGCGATCATCGCCGAGCGTCAGGCGCTGCTCGATGCCGGCTTCACCGATCCCTATGCGGTGGTGATGGAGCAGGTGAAATCGCCGACCGAGGCGGTGATCAAGGGCAAGGACACGATCCTGCTCGGCACCTATAATTACATGGGCATGACCTTCGACCCCGACGTGATCGCGGCGGGCAAGGCGGCACTGGACAAGTTCGGCAGCGGCACCAATGGCAGCCGCATGCTCAACGGCACCTTCCGCGACCATATGGAGGTCGAACAGGCGCTGCGTGAGTTTTACGGCACGAGCGGCGCGATCGTCTTCTCGACCGGATACATGGCCAATCTCGGCATGATCTCGACGCTCGCCGGCAAGGGTGACTACATCATCCTCGACGCCGACAGCCATGCGTCGATCTATGACGGCTGCAAGCAGGGCGTCGCCGAAATCGTCCGCTTCCGCCACAACAGCGTCGAGGATCTCGACAAGCGCCTCGGTCGCCTCCCCCCAGAGGCCGGCAAGCTGGTGGTGCTTGAGGGCGTCTATTCGATGCTCGGCGACATCGCCCCGCTCAAGGAAATGGTCGCCGTCGCCAAGAAGCATGGCGCGATGGTCCTGTCCGACGAGGCGCATTCGATGGGCTTTTACGGCCCCAATGGCCGTGGCGTGTATGAGGCGCTGGGGTGCGAAGACGATGTCGACTTCATCGTCGGCACGTTCAGCAAGTCGGTCGGCACCGTCGGCGGCTTCTGCGTCTCGAACCACCCGAAGTTCGAGGCGATCCGCCTCACCTGCCGCCCGTACATCTTCACCGCGTCGCTTCCGCCCAGCGTCGTCGCCACCGCCGCGACCTCGATCCGCAAGCTGATGACCGCGACCAAGAAGCGCGAGCAGCTGTGGGACAATGCCCGCACGCTGCACGCAGGGCTCAAGGAAATGGGCTTCAAGCTCGGCACCGAAAATGCCGACAGTGCGATCATCGCGGTGATCCTGACCGATCAGGTCCAAGGCGCGGCGATGTGGCAGACGCTGCTGGAAAACGGCCTGTACGTGAACCTCGCCCGTCCGCCCGCGACCCCCGCCGGCACCTTCCTGCTGCGCTGCTCGCTCTGCGCCGAGCATACGCCCGAGCAGATTCAGCGCATCCTGGGCATGTTCAAGGCGGCCGGACAGGCGGTCGGCGTGATCGCCTGACCGCTGGCGCCGGTCGAGACCTGCGCCTAGACGAGAGATCATGCGCGAGAACCGCCTCACCGGACTGACACGCCGCCTGTCCACGATGGACTGGCGGGCCGCGCTGATGATCCTGATCGCGCTGCTCGGCATCACCGTCCTCGCCTCGCTGGTCGCCAACCAATATGTTGCCGACCGCCAGCGCGAGGTCGCGCTCGAACTGCAATCCGACAGCTACGAGGTGATGGTCCTCGCCCAGGGCTTTTCCGCGACCATGGCTGGGGCCGAGGCGACCCTAGGCCGCTATGTCGTCGCCGGAGAGCGCCGCGTCGGACGCGATTTTGTCGAACAATGGCGCCGCGCCGACGGCCAGCTCAGCCTGCTCGAACGCCGGGTTCGCGGCCGGAGTGACCAGCGCGTCCGCGTCGATCGGCTGCGTAGCGCCTTCACCGCGCGCGGCACCGAACTGGCCGAGGTCGCACAGAATACCAATTTCGGGCGCAACGAGGCCGCCTATGCCTATTTCAACGAGGCGCGCCGCTCGCCCCACCTCGCCGCCCTCTCCCGCGAAACCACCGCAATCTTCGACGCAGAGCGCGCATTGCTCAGCCGACGCGCCGAAGAGGCACGGCTAACCGCCGAGGGCGCCGCCGAGGAGTCGCGTAATCTTTCAATCTTCGGCGTACTCTTGGCGTTCGGCGCGATCATCCTTGGCTGGCTCAATATCCGCGCAATTCGCGAGCGCGCTGCTGTCGCCGCAGAAGCGGAGGCGCAGCGAGCCCGCTCCGAGGAACTCGAAGCTGCTGTCGCCGTCGCCACCGCCGGCCTTCAGGCCGAAGCGCGTGAACGCGCGGCGGCGGAGGAGAAGCTGCGCCAGGTGCAGAAGATGGAGGCGGTGGGCCAACTGACCGGCGGCATCGCGCACGATTTCAACAATATGCTTGCGGTCGTCCTGGGCGGAATCGAGCTCGCCAAGCGCAACCTGCCCGACGGCGCAGACGAAGCGCTGCGCCATATCGACAATGCTGGAGAGGGTGCCAACCGCGCCGCCGCACTGACCCGCCAGCTGCTCGGCTTCGCCCGGTCCGAGGCGCTGGCACCGGAGGCAATCGAGCCAACCGAACTTGTCGAGGGCATGTCGGTGCTGCTCGACCGGACGCTAGGCGACGGGATCACCGTTGAGACACGCAGCGAAGGTACGAATTGGCAAGTCTGGGCCGACCGCGTGCAGCTGGAGAATGCGCTGCTCAATCTCGCGGTAAACGCGCGCGACGCGATGGACGGGCGCGGCACGCTGGTCATCGCATCGGGCCATGTCGCGCTCGACGGCGATAGCGCGGGCGAATGCGCGCCAGGCGACTATGTCAGCATTTCCGTAACCGACACCGGCACCGGCATGACTCGCGAGGTCATGGACCGCGTGTTCGAACCCTTTTTCACCACCAAGCCGGTCGGCAAGGGCACCGGCCTCGGCCTCAGCCAGATTTTCGGCTTCGCCCGCCAGTCCGGGGGCGAGGTGCGCATCGAGTCGGTCGTCGGAGAGGGGACGACGGTGACGATGCTGCTCCCCTGCCACGCGGCGACACCCAAGGCTGCTGCGGCACCGGAGCGGATCGGTCCGCGCGCCGGTCCGCACCGCGCGCTCGACATTCTCGTGGTCGAGGATGATCCGCGCGTATTGTCGGCCACCCTTGCCGCGCTTGAGGAGCTCGGCCACCGCCCGGTCGCCTGTTCCGACCCGCTTGCTGCGCCCCAGATCGTCTCCGGGCTGCGTACGCTTGACCTCATCATGACCGACGTGCTGATGCCGGGCCAGACCGGGCCGGAGATGATCGCGGGGCTCGAACCCCGGCTCGACGGGGTCGGCATCCTCTATGTCACGGGCTATGCCGGCGAGGCGGAACAGGACCGGTTCGCCGGCCGTCCAGTCCTGCGCAAGCCGTTCACGCTGGCCGCGCTCGAACAGGCGCTGGCGGATGCGATTGCAGCCAAGGCACCCGCCGAAACGGTGAGACCCTAGATTTACCTGCAACCTTCGATATAGCGGAACAGTTCATGCCGGGCCGGCCGGCAATCAGTCAGTTTGAAGGCGCGAACCCAATTCGATGACCGCACTCGACCGGTACATGGCGCGCCTGATCGCGGTCCCGCTGATCTCCACGCTGCTGATCTCGGCGATGCTGCTGGTGCTCGACCGGATGCTGCGGCTGTTCGACTTCGTGGCAAGCGAGGGCGGTCCGGTCAGCGTGGTGTGGCAGATGCTCGCCAATCTGCTCCCGGAATATCTCGGCCTCGGCATACCGATCGGGCTGATGCTTGGTATCCTGCTCGCCTTCCGTCGTCTCGCGACCACGTCGGAGCTCGATGTACTGCGCGCGGTGGGCATGAGCTATACCCGGATGCTCCGGGTGCCGTTCATGTACGCCTTCGCGCTAGCGGCGCTCAACCTGGCGATCGTCGGCTATATTCAGCCCTATGCCCGCTATAATTATGAAGGGCTGCGCTTCGAGTTGCGCACCGGCGCGCTCGGCGCGTCGATCAAGGTCGGCGAATTCACCAATATGGGCGACCGCATGACGCTGCGGATCGAGGAGAGCAAGAACGAGGGGCGCGATCTGTCGGGCATCTTCGTCAGCGCCCGCGCGCCGGGGGGCGATATCGTCTCGGCAACCGCGGAAAAGGGTCAGTTCCTGCGCACCGACGACCCCGACGTCATCATCTTCCGCCTGACCAAGGGTACGCTGATCCACCAGTCGCCCAAGTTCGACGTGCCGCGCGTGCTGACGTTCGACGCGCATGATTTGCCGATCGACCTGCCCAAGTTCGAGCAGTTCCGCCAGCGCGGCGAACGCAATCTTGAGCTGACCCTGCCCGAACTCGCCAAGATCGGCGGCGACGACAGCAAATCGGAGGAGGAACGCGACACCAGCCGCTCCGCCTTCCACTTCCGCGTGGTCGAGGTGGCAACGATGTTCCTGCTACCGCTTCTCGCGCTCGCGCTTGGCGTTCCGCCCAAACGATCGACCTCCGCGCTTGGCGTGTTCCTGTCGATCGTGATGATCGTCACCTATCACAAGATCAACGAATACGCCCAGTCGATCGGCAGCCTCGGGCGGATCGACCCGCTCATCGCGCTATGGGGGCCGTTCCTGATCTTCGCAGGGTTGGTGTTCTGGATGTACTACACCATCGCCTATGTCCCCGGCGGTCAGCCGATCGGCGCGCTTGAGAAATTCTTTGCCAAGGCGTGGAAGGGAATCGCGAAATATCTGCCCGGTCGGCGCAAGCGGAAGGCGGCGGCATGATCCACGCGCTCACCGATTTCTTCCCGTCAAAGACCGTGTCGCTCTACATGGCGCGGTCGTTCATCATCAACACCTTCGCCTTTCTGCTGGGGCTGGTGCTGATCCTCCAGACGCTCGACCTGCTCAGCGAATCCGGGCGCATCCTTGCCTATCCGGGCAACGGCGATGCCCAGGTGTGGCAATATGTCAGCCTGCGCGTGCCCCAGATCATCGCGACCTTCCTGCCTTTCTCGGTGCTGCTGGGGACGATCATCACCTTCAGCACGATGAATCAGAATAGCGAGATTATCGCGC
>JBHYGP010000155.1:0-4909 GCA_051858935.1 Sphingomonas sp. | reverse complement strand
AAGCACCGTAAGGGCATCGCCGTCCTCCCCCTCCGTCAGGCTACGCCTGCCACCGCCCCCTTGCGGGGGAGGATTGAGGCGTTGACCGCAGAACTCAATACTCGATCCGCGCGCTCTTGATCTTGCGCTTGTCCAGCATGACCTGGACGCTGTCCGGGCCGGACAGGTGCCCCGCACCAACCGCCATGAACACCACGCCCGGCTTGTCGAGCCGCGTGTCGATCCACTCGGCCCAGCGCGCATTGCGGTCGGCGAGCAGCATCTTGCTCAGTTCAGGCGAACTGCGCAGTGCTTCGTTCATGATCTCAGCAAGACCTTCGGCATCGCCTTCCGACCATTCGGCGACCATTTTGGCGAACTCCGGCCCAACCTTGTCGAGCTGTTCGAGTGATTCGGTGAGGAACTGGATCTGCGCGGCTTCGGACAGGCTGTTGAAGAAACCGAACTGCATTTCGATGCTCTCAAGCCCCGACACGGGCTTTTTGGCTGCCTTGGCGGCTTCGCTGAGCGCGCTCTCGGCACCCGATGCCGGGTTGTAGCCCGCCTTCATCAACGCGATGAGGCCCAGCTGGCTCGCGGCGAACCAGGGCTGAAAGCGCTCGACTGCCTGTGCTGGCAGTCCCGCATCGGCAACCGCCTTGGCAAAGGCGGCGCGCTTGTCGGCGGGCAGGCGCTCGGTCAGCGTCGGGCCGGACTGGCTGACCGCATATTTCAGGATCAGCGGCTGCATGCTCGCCGGATCGGGCAGGTCGCCGATCTCGGTCACCATCTCGCCGCTTTCGTCGAACGCCTTCTTAACGGCCTCGTCAAACCAGCTGAGTCCCGCTGGAAGCACATGGATGGTGCCGAACATATAGATGGTCGTGTCCTCGTCCTTGACCACCCAAAGGGCGGGATCGGCGTCCTTCATCTGCGCCGCAGGGGCGGGGGCCGCCGCCTGCTGGGCAAGCGCTGCGGGGGTGACGAACAACAGGGCGAGCGCAGTCGCTGCGCGGGGCAGGAACTTCTTCATAAACATCTCCAGTTACAAAGGGTTAGGGTATTCAGGGACGTAGTTTCTTATAGCCATAGGCCAGCATCATCACCGCAAAGGTCGCGACGAACAGCCATTCATGTCCTGGCTCGCGCACCAGCCCCCCGCGCCACAGCAGATACCAGTTGGCGTAGAGCGCGAGGTAGAAGTTGAGGCCGATCGCCGAGGCCCACAGATTGTCGCGCCGTTCCAGCTCGTCGGTGACGCGGTGATAGCGCCAGCCGCCATAAGCGAGCGCGATCGTGGTGATCAGCGACGCGGCGATCGCCCAGGCGGCGGGAATGCCTTCGAGAAACGCGCCGCCCTCAACCTCGAACAGCGCCGAGAAAAAGCCGACCACCGCGCCTGCGCCCATCAGCGTGAACAGGATGATCCGCTGACGCCGCGTGCGGGCGCGGGCTGCTGCCAGGCCGTCGTTCATTTCATTCGGCATCGTCGTGCTCCGCGTCATCGAAAATCTCCTCGATGGTCAGGTCGAACAATCGGGCGATGCGGAAGGCGAGCGGGAGCGAGGGGTCGTACTTCCCCGTCTCGATCGCGTTCACCGCCTGTCGCGACACGCCGAGATGGCCGCCAAGCTCCGCCTGGCTCCAGTCGCGTTCGGCGCGCAGCACTTTCAGGCGGTTTTTCACAGGCCGTCACTGCTCCATGACATTATGTCATCCACGGATGACTATATGTCAGGTTAGCATGACACGAGTCAAGCGGATTTTTTGCCCTTCGGAATCGCGGCGACGATGGCCGCCGCGAGCGTGCCGATGCACAGCAGATAGGGAAAGGCGAGCCCCTGCGGCCCGAAGGCAAAGGGCTGGAGCAGGAACACGGTCACGAATCCGGTGATCAGCGCGGCGATCACCGATGCGGTGCTGCCACGCGTCGTGAACAGCGCGACGGCATAGACGCCGAGCAGACCGGCATAGGCGAACACCATCACCGACAGCACGAATTCGAGCAAAGGCATGTCACTATGCTTCTGCCAATAATAGCTCAGCACCGCGGTCGCGAACATCGCCACCGCTACCGCCGCCATGCCCCAGCGCCCGGCATGGACATAGTGGCGATCCGCCGCCCCGCCGCGCGCCTCGCGCCAGTGACGATAGAAATCGCTGACCACCACCGACGACATCGAATTGAGCGCCGAGGTGACCGTCGATACCGCCGCCGCGATCACCCCGATCGTCACCAGCCCGCGCAGGCCGGGGGGCAGCTGCGTCAGAATGAAATGGACGAAGATCGTGATCTTCTCGCCCGCGAAATTCGCCGAAACGCTATTGGTCGCCCCCATCAGATCGGGCCGGTCGTAGAAGATGTGCAGCATCAGCCCGATCGTCACGAACACCGCAATGACGGGCACGCTGCCCAGCGCCGACATGATCAGGCTGCGCGCGCCGGTCTTCGCGTCGGGGCTGGCCAGCAGCCGCTGGGTGGTATCCTGATCGAGGCCGGAACTCGCGGTGTTGAGCAGGAACAGCCCGGTAACCGCAGCGAGCAGGGTGAACGGCTTGGACAGATCGGTCGACAGGTCGAACAGCCGCAGCTTGTTGGTGCCATCGGGCGCATTACGCAGCGCGTCGATCAGCGCGGGCGTGTCGAGCGGGATCGCGGCGCGCAGGAAGATCAGCACAGCGATGGCGGCGCCGGCATAGACGATGAACTGGACGAAATCGTTCCAGATGACGGACTTGAGCCCCCCGCGCAGCGTGAAGGCGAGGCTCGCGACCATCAGCACTGCGGCGGCGAGGATGATCGAGCGCGCATCGATCGCGTTAAACCCGACCATCGCAATCGCGATCGCCGCCAGATAGACGCGCGCGCCGCCCGACAGGATGCGCCCCGCCAGATACATGCCGCCCGCCCAGCGCATCGCCCGTGCGTCGTACCGCGTCTCGAGCAGCTCATAGACCGTGGCGACGCGCAGCGCGTAGAAGCGCGGAATCAGCACATGCGCGACGAAGAACGCCGCGAGCACCGCGCCGACTACTGCGCCGAGATAGCTGTAATCGCTGCGATATCCATAATCCGGGGCGCCCAGAAAGGTCGCGGCGGATTGCTGCGTTGCCAGCACCGACACTGCGGCGAGCCACGCCGGCACGCTGTTCCCCGCGAGGAAATAATCCCCCGCATTGCGCGTCTCGACCCGGTTGAAATGCCAGGACAGCCCGGCCAGCACGGCAAGGTAAAGCCCGACCACCAGCCAGTCGAGCGCGGCGAAATGCAGCATCATCGCCAAGGTGTAGCAGAGGTCTTTGCAAGGTCACGCGGCAAGTTGCGGAACGACTCCCGCGCTCGCGCTTTGAATCGGCTTCGCAACAACAAGGATGTCCGATGGCAGCGCGCGCATATTGGCAGGGGCAGATTCGTCTCGCGCTGGTCTCGATTCCCGTGGAAATCTACAGCGCGACCCGCTCGGGCGCGTCGGTGTCCTTCCACCAGATCCACGAACCCTCGGGCAAGCGGATCAAATATGAGAAGGTCGTTCCCGGCCTCGGCGCGATCGACACCGATGAGATCATGAAGGGGTTCGAGGTTGAAAAGGGCGAATATGTCCTGCTCGACCAGGACGAGATCGACGCGGTCAAGCTCGAGTCGAAGAAGACGCTCGAACTCACCCAGTTCGTCGACGCGCACGAGATCGACGTCCTCTATTACGAAAAGCCCTATTTCGTGGTCCCCGCCGATGATCTGGCCGAAGAAGCGTTCGTCGTGCTGCGCGAGGCATTGAAGCGCACGAAAAAGGTCGGGCTTGGCCAGCTCGCGATGCGCGGGCGCGAATATGTGGTGAGCCTCAAGCCATGCGGACGCGGCATGGTGCTGGAAACGCTGCGCTATGCCGATGAGGTGCACAAGGCGCAGGGCTATTTCCGCGACATTCCCGATACCGAGCCGGACGAGGATCTGCTGAGCCTCGCCGAATCGCTGATCGAGAAGAAATCGGCCAAGTTCGATCCCGCCACGTTCCACGACCGCTATGTCGATGCGCTCAAGGGGCTGATCGAACGCAAGCAGAAGCAGAAGGGCAACCGCAAGATCATCGATGACAAGGATGGTGGCGACCCGCGCGGCGGTAATGTCGTGGACCTGATGGCCGCGCTCAAGAAGAGCCTCGAAAAGCCGGGCGCGGCGGAGAAGGCGCCGGCCAAAAAGGCATCGGCGAAGAAGGCCCCAACAAGGAAGCGCGCATGATTCCCCTCCCGCTTGCGGGAGGGGCTAGGGGAGGGCCTGTCCGTGGCCTCTTTCCCCATCGCCCAGTGGTGACAGGCCCTCCCCCGACCCCTCCCGCAAGCGGGAGGGGAGAATGACCGAACCCGATCCGCTCGAACGCTACAACGCGATGCGCGACTTCGCCAAGACCGCCGAGCCGCGCGGCGAGATCGCCAAGGGTGAAGGCCGGACCTTCATGGTGCAGAAGCACGACGCGACCCGGCTACACTGGGACTTGCGGCTGGAAGTGGATGGCGTCCTCAAAAGCTGGGCGGTGACGCGCGGCCCCAGCCTCGACCCCGGCGAGAAGCGCCTCGCGGTGCGGACCGAGGACCACCCGATGTCCTATGCGACGTTCGAGGGGACGATCCCCAAGGGCGAATATGGCGGCGGCACGGTGATGCTGTGGGATCAGGGTGAATGGGCGCCGATTCCGGGCAAGAGCGCGAAGGATTTGGACAAGGGCCATCTCCACTTCACCCTCGATGGCGAGCGGATGAAGGGCGAATGGCTGCTGATCCGATTGAAGCCGCGCGGGAAGGAAAAGCGCGAAAACTGGCTGCTCCGCAAGATCGACGATGCGCATGCCGGGGCGACCGATGCGCTGGTCGAAACCGGCCTGACCAGTGTCACCACCGGACGGACAATGCAGGAGATTGCTGAGGGCAAAAAACC
>JBHYGP010000154.1:2382-4910 GCA_051858935.1 Sphingomonas sp. | reverse complement strand
CAACGCGAAATTTGCCGAGGACCAGGGACCGGTCGACCCCGCCTGCGCCTGCCCGGTCTGCGCCAAATGGAGCCGTGCCTATATCCACCATCTGGTCCGCGCGGGCGAGATTCTCGGCGCGATGCTGATGACCGAGCATAATCTGCACTTCTACCAGTCGCTGATGGCCGACCTGCGCGCCGCGATCGCCAAGGGCCGCCTGACCGCCTTCGCCAATGCATTCCGCGCACAATATTATGGGGATCGCGGCTGATTGCGCGCTTGCACCCACTGTCCTACTCCTGTGCCACCAAGGAGTATCCAGTGACCGACAAGACCGACGCCCCCGACGAGATCGCCAACGAGATCGCCAACGAGATTACCGCCGCCGCCCGTCAGGCGCGCGAGATTGCCGAGCGCGCGGAAGGCACGCCCCAGCCCGGCGACGCGAAGAAATGGCCGCTGGCAAAGATCGGCATCGGTATCGGTTCCGCCGCCCTCGCCGCCGCCGTGATCTACGCCGCCCGCAGCCGCAAGAAAGACTGACCTCTATGTTCCCCTCCCGCGTGCGGAAGGGGAGTTTGAAGACCAATGATCAGGAGACCGAATATGCGCCTGACCCGCACCGCGCTGTACCTCAGCGCCGCCCTGCTCCCCTTCGCCGCACAGGCCCAGCAGGCGGCTCCCGCCCCTGCCCCCGCCGCGCAGCAGCAGATCGCGGTCGCCCCGCTCGACTTCACTGAACGCACCCTGCCCAACGGCCTCAAGGTCTATGCGATCCGCGACACCAGCACCGCGAACGTCTCGGTCCAGGTGTGGTACGATGTCGGCAGCAAGGACGATCCCGCCGGCAAGTCGGGCTTCGCGCACATGTTCGAACATCTGATGTTCAAGGGCACGAAGAACCTGGTCGACGAGCAGATGGACCGGCTGACCGAGGATGTCGGCGGCTACAACAACGCCTCGACCGCGTCGGACTATACCAATTACTATGAGGTGGTCCCCGCCAACCATCTCGAACGGCTGCTGTTTGCCGAGGCGGACCGCATGGCGACCCTCGTCGTTGACGAAAAGGTGTTCGCGTCCGAGCGCGATGTGGTGAAGGAAGAGCTGCGCAGCCGCGTCCTCGCCCAGCCCTATGGCAAGCTGTTCTACGTCTATTTCCCCAACATCTCCTACAGTGTCCACCCCTATGCCCGCCCCGGCATCGGCAGCATCGAGGATCTGGACGCGGCGAATATCGACGACATCCGCGCGTTTCATGCGACCTATTACCGGCCCGACAATGCCGTTCTGGTCGTCGCGGGGAATTTCGACCCTGCTCAGCTGGACAAATGGGTAGACAAATATTTCGCGCCGATCGCAAAGCCGAACCGCCCGATCCCGCGCGTCACTGTTGCCGAACCGGCACGCACGACGGCGGTGCGCAAGACGGTCTATGAGGCCAACACCCCGCTCCCCGCCGTCCTGCTGAGCTATCAGCTCCCGCCCGACAATCATCCCGACCTGCCGGCGCTCAGCGTCCTCGACGGCATCCTGTCGGGGGGCGAGAATTCGCGGCTCTACCGCAACCTTGTCTATCGCGATCAGCTGGTGGCACAGGCCGACACCTTCCTCGATTCGCGCCAGTCGACCGGTGCCTATGCGATGTACGCGATCCTGGCGGGCGGAAAGTCGGCCGAGGATGGCGAAAAGGCGATGCGGCGCGAGATCGCCGAGCTGCGCGACGCCCCGGTCAGCGCCGCCGAACTCGCCGAGGCAAAGAACGAGATCCTGACCAGCGCGCTCAAGAGCCGCGAAACAGCGGAGGGCAAGGCATCGACCCTCGCCGCGTCGATCATCATCGACCGCGACCCGCGCCACAGCGACCGCCAGCTCGCCGATATCGCCAAAGTGACTGCCGCCGACGTCCAGCGCGTCGCGCGCAAATATCTCGGCGACAACCAGTCCGCCGCGATCGTCTATCTGCCCGACGCGATGGCGCAGGGCGCGAAAGGCGACACGGTTGCCGTCGCCGACACCGTCAAGGTCGCCCCGCTGGTCGCGCCCAAGGACATCGTCATCCACACCGCCGCGAGTGAAGCAGAGCGGATCGCTATCCCCGCCCCCGGCGCTCCGGTCTCCCCGGCGATTCCCAACGCGGTCGAAACCAAGCTCGCCAATGGCATGCGCGTGATCGTGGTCGAAAAGCGCGACCTGCCGATCGTTACTGCGACCGTGGTGGCGCCGGCGGGCGGCGCGCGCGATCCGGCGGGCAAGGCCGGTACCGCCGCGCTCGCAGCAGGGCTGATGACAAAGGGTACTACCACCCGTTCGGCGGAACAGATCGCACAGCAGATCGAATCGCTCGGCGGATCGATCGGTGCGGGGGCCGACTGGGACGCGGCTTTCGCGACGGTCACGGTCAAGGCCGATCAGGTCGAACCCGCGCTCACCGTGCTCGCCGATGTCGCGCGCAACCCCGCCTTTGCGCAGGAAGAGCTCGACCGCGCGCGCAGGCTTTTTAGCTCCTTACCCAAAAGGACTCTTTGCTCTCGGTGGCAATGATT
>JBHYGP010000154.1:0-2372 GCA_051858935.1 Sphingomonas sp. | reverse complement strand
CAAGCAGTCGGTCGATGGCGTGACCGTCCAGCTCAAGGACCCCGCCGCGCTGTCGGGCATCGTCGCCAGCCGCGCGGTGTTCGGCAGCCGCGCCTATGGCAACATGCTGTCGGGTAGCCCGGCCTCGCTGCCGCGCATCACGCGCGATGATGTCGTGTCGGCCTATGGCAATGCCTGGCGTCCGAACCACTCTGCGCTCGTCATTGTCGGCGACATCGGTAGCAAGGATGCGACCGCGCTCGCGCAGAAGCTGTTCGGCGACTGGCAGCGTGGCGCGCTGACGATCCAGGCAAGCGCCGCACAACCGGATCCGACGCCGCGCGTGATCGTTGTCGACCTGCCCGAAGCGGGTCAGGCCGGCGTCGTCGTTGCGCGCCCGGGCATCGCGCGCAGCGACAAGGATTTCTACGCGGCCCAGGTCGCCAACGCCACGCTCGGCGTCGGCTTCACCTCGCGCCTCAACCGCGAAATCCGTATCAAGCGCGGCCTCGCCTATGGCGCGGGCAGCAGCGTCGATGCCCGCCGCCAGCCCGGCATCGTCTCCGCCTCGACCCAGACCAAGAACCCCTCCGCGCCGGAAGTGGTCAAGCTGATCGCCGAGGAAATGGCGCGGATGGGTGCAGCCCCCGTCCCCGCCACCGAACTCGATTCGCGCAAGGCGGTGCTGATCGGCAGCTTCGGCCGCCGCATCGAACGCACCGACGGCATCGCCGGCGCGCTCGCCGACTATGTCGCTGACGGCGTCCCGCTCGGCACGCTGCAAAGCTACATCCCGTCGATCCAGAATGTCGATCCGGCGGCGGTGCAGGCAGCGGCAAAGCGTGTGCTCGACCCCAGCAGCGCCAGCATCGTCGTGGTCGGCGACGCCAAGACGTTCGTCGACGAACTGCGCAAGACCTACCCGCAGCTGGAGGTGATCCCGGCGACCGCCCTCAACCTCGACAGCGCAACGCTGAAGTAAGGCAGAAAAGCCCCTCCCCTTCAGGGGAGGGGACTATCTACGTGGTTGACCCTGATCCGGCAAAGGCCCCGCCATTGAGGCCCATTCTTCCGATCGCAGCCGATCTTCTTCAAACATCGAGCGTGTAGCGCGCTCGGTATGACGCTGGATCAACGAAGCCTCGCTTTCAATCATTCGCTGATAATCCACGCCTTGCTGTGATAAGATGCGGATATCAAGAACGAGGCGGTTGGACGTATCGAGCGCCAAGCCAATGCGGCGCATCTGAAACGCGATCACAATAAGTGCCAGCAGGCAGCCTAGCACGCCAATTTCCAGATAAGTCATCCGCCCCCCCGGCGTCACAAGAACAAGAACGACCGTGCCATCTGCCGTGCTGCTGGTCGAGCCATGACGTCAACGATGCCGCCCATCCCTAATATTACCTTAACTATCAACCGTTTCACCCCGGGACGCGCCCAAATCCGCAGCAGAATTTAAACCTCCGCCACGCTACACCGCAGGCTCGGGATTCTCCCGGCGGGACGGACATGCTGCGGCGGATGACACGGGTACAGCTAAGGGGCCTTGCGGCGGCGCTGATTGCGTCGCTGATCGGTGCCGGCTTTTCCGCGCATGCCGGGCTGACCGCGCTGCATGCCTCAGAGCAAGGCGCGCGGCTCGCCGGGCCGGAGCCGACCGGTTATGAGGCAGACGACCATTTCCCCGGTGCGGCCTTTTACCAGCTCGCCGATGACGATGCCGCCGTACCTTCGGCCCAGGGCGCGACCGGCACGGTCGAACTGCCCGACACGCCGGTGCCGGAAGGCGCGGTCGCCGATCCGACGATCCGCCCCGCCCCGCCGTTCGAGCTGCGCGGATCGGCGCAGGACAAGGCGCGCGCGCTGCAATGCCTGACCACCGCGATCTATTACGAAGCCGCCACCGAGCCCGATGACGGCCAGCGCGCAGTGGCGCAGGTGATCCTCAACCGCGCGCGCCACCCGACCTTCCCCGCCACGGTGTGCGGCGTGGTCTATCAGGGGTCGGAGAAATCCGGCTGCCAGTTCAGCTTTGCCTGTGACGGGTCGATGGCGCGCAAGCCGTCGCGCACCCATTGGGACCGCGCCGCGCGGGTCGCATCGGCGGCGCTGGCAGGCGAAGTCTTCGCGCCAGTCGGCATGGCGACGCATTACCACACCCATGCGGTCACCCCGCGCTGGAACAAGAGCCTTGTGATGACCGGCGTGTTCGGCGCGCATTTCTTCCACCGCTGGAAGGGCTATTGGGGCACCGGTGCGGCGTTCACCCAAGCCTATCGTGGCGGTGAGCCTGTGCCCGGCCCGAAGGTGCAAATCGCGACAGCTCCTGAGGCGAAGCCGTCTCCCGTTCCAACGCCCGTCGCGGCGGTCGGCGCGGTGCAGAAACCGGG
>JBHYGP010000153.1:0-4910 GCA_051858935.1 Sphingomonas sp. | reverse complement strand
CCACCTCTTCATATTTGCGGGGATCGGCATGCTGCACGGCGAGCACGCCGACCGCGCGCTCCTTGCGGATGATCGGGACGCCGGCAAAGCTGTGGAACTGCTCTTCGCCGGTTTCGGGGCGATAGGCGAAGTCGGGGTGCGATGCGGCCTCGTCGAGGTTGAGCGTCTCGACATTCTTCGCGATCATGCCGACCAGACCCTCGCCGAGCGCGAGTTTGGTGACGTGGACCGCCTCCTGCGCGAGGCCACGGGTCGCGAACAGTTCCAACACGCCTTCCCGCAGCAGGTAGATCGAACACACCTCGCTGCGCAGCGACTCCCCGATGATGTCGACAACGGCATTGAGCTTGGACTGGGCCGGGGTGCGCGACGCCATCACGTCGTGCAACCGCGTCAGGATTTCACGGGCGGAGGCGGCGGCGGAAACGGGCATGGGAGAGCGCTATCAGATCGCCCCGACAGCGCCAAGAAATTCAGCGTGCGGCGAGCGTGACGGGGCCACCTCCGACATGCGGCTCGGCGCGGAACACCTCAGTCGCATAGGCAAGGCGCGGGGTGGCAGCCAGCGCACCTGCGCGCCATGCGGCCAGATCAACGCGCCAGGCATCGTAACGGGCGTAGAAATCGGTGAAGGGCCGGTCGATTTGCGCCAGCGCGGCGGGCGCGATGGCTGGAAGCTCGGTCGCCGGAAGTCCGGCGATCTGATGCAGCAGCGGCGTGGCGGTGGCACAGAATTGCGCCACTACCGGCGGCTGCGCGAAATAATTGTAGAGCCGCGTCATCGCCGGATCGAACGAAGATGCCTCGCCATATTCGCGGCTCAGCGCGTGATGCGCCGCCTTCAACGCGCCGCGATGCGCCTTGAGGAAGTGGTTATAGGCCGGGGCAAGCGCGGGATCGTTGCAGTTGAGCGCAGCGACATTGAACGCGGCGCGCAGATGCCACGCGGCTGCGGCGGGGGAGACATTGCGGTTGGGGGTGGCATAGCTGCCGTCGGCGAGGTGTGTCGGGATGACGAGGTTGGCTGCGGCCCCATCGGGCGCGCGCGGCGCTGCGGTCTGAGTGGGGAGAGGCGCGGGGACCGGCAGCGGTGCGGGAGCGGCGATCCGCTCCGGCCCGGCGCAGGCGGTCGCGAGGGCGAGCAGCGGCAGGGCAAGGAGAACGCGGGACATGCCGGCCACTCAAGCAGGCTGGAGTCAAGGACTGGTTAAGCGCGCGGGGGAATGGGGCGAGACGGTGCCGGAGCAGCGGGAAATGGGTGAAAACCGCCGATCCGCTTTTAGCAGGCTCCCGCCTGTTCAGCGCCGTAGCGTGCCTGAGCTTTGGTGTATTTGGACCCAGCATCAGACGATAGCTGCTCGATCAGCCCACGGCAGGAAAAGCCGGTCATATCCAAATACTGTTTGGCTGAGCGCACCGCCTGTTCGTTCCAATCTACCTTCAGGCTGTCGACCGCCGCCGTGGCATCCGCGACATTATACCCGTTGCCGGCGTCGGATGAGAGCTGCTCAATCAGCCCTCGACGTGAGAAGCCAGTCATGTTGAGATACTGCTGAGCACTGCGCGCGGCATTCGCCTGCGGGCCGAACAGTCCTACGCTCGGGGCGTCCTCGGGATCTTCTGCGGCGGACTTCACTCGGTTATCGCTCGCCACCCTGTTTGAAGAAGGTGCGGTCTGTTCACCCGGGCCTACAAGCGAACCTACGATCCCAAGCGCGACGAGGATGCCCAAAGCTATCAAGCAACCCTTCCCCCATGCCTTCCCCTTGTCGGGCAATGGCGAGCCGCCGGGACTGGACGAGGCGTTGTTCTCGAAGGAGTGACCGCAAAAGCGACAGACCTTTGCCTCAGCTTTTACCGTCTCAGCACACTGCGGGCACTTCTTCTCGTCAGCTTCCAAGGTACTTCCCCTTTTACCGCAGATACATGATGGCGCGGGAGCACCTGTGTCAACGGCGCGGGGCTCGGCGGGCTCGACCTAACCCGCCCGCTTCTCCAGCGCCGCCGCCGCCTCGGCCATCAGCTGCGCGATGATGTCGGCGACCGGTTCTTCCTTGCTGACCATACCGACCGACTGGCCTGCCATCAGCGATCCATTGTCGACATCGCCGTCGATCACTGCGCGGCGCAATGCGCCCGCCCAATAATGTTCGATCTGGAGCTGTGCCTCCATCATCTCGACCTTGCCCTCGTCGAGCAGCTGCGCGACCTCGCGCTGCTTGGCGGTGAACAGCTCGGATGACGCGTTCTTGAGCGCGCGGACCGGGATCACCGGCAGGCGCGGGTCGATCTGGACGCTGGAGATCGCGTCGCGCGCGCTGGCACGGAAGAACGCCTTCTTGAAGTTCGGATGCGCGATGCTCTCGGTCGCGCAGGCAAAGCGCGTGCCGAGCTGGACGCCCGCTGCGCCCATGTCGAGATAGCCGGCGATCGCTTCGCCGCGCCCGATCCCGCCAGCGACGAACACCGGTACTTGGCTTGATACTTCGGGCAGGATTTCCTGCGCGAGCACGCTGGTCGAGACCGGACCAATATGGCCGCCGGCCTCCATCCCCTCGACCACCAGCGCATCGACGCCGCTGCGGATCAGCTTCTTGGCGAGGCTCAGCGCCGGGGCGAAGCAGATCAGCTTCGCGCCATTACCCTTGATCGCGTCGAGCGAACCGGCAGGGGGCAGGCCGCCCGCCAGCACGATATGGGTGACCTGATGCTTCGCACAGACCTCGATTAGGTCGAACAGCTGCGGGTGCATGGTGATCAGGTTCACGCCGAACGGCTTGTCGGTCAGCGCCTTGGTCGCGGCGATCTCGGCATCCAGCAGCTCGGGCGTCATCGCGCCGCACGCGATCAGGCCGAACCCGCCAGCGTTGGAGATAGCTGAGACGAGGTTGCGCTCGCTCACCCACGACATCGCGCCGCACAGGATTGCCGTCTCGCTGCCGAGAAATTCGATGCCGCGCGCCATGCGGCGCTGGAGGCGCTCTTCACCAATGGTCATGACGCTCGCCTAGCGCCGGTCTGCGCATTTAGGCAAGCCGCGAGCGGTCAGGGGCCACATTCCCATACCCCGTCAATGGCCTGAGGCGCGGACCCCGCTGCCTCGATCGACAGCGTCGCGGTGTGGCTCGATCCCTCATGACCGGTCGCCCGCTCCGCGCCACGGGTGATCGCGACGATCAGGTTCTCGCCGTCAAAGCTGCTGCCCCGGGTCAGCGCGTCGAACCCGCCCGCCTCGCGCGCGGTGAGCAGGACTGGTATCGTGTTGCGCATCACGACGACCGTTGCGCGACTGGCTCGATCGACATTGCCGGCGCCGACCAGCACCAAGCTCCCGGAGTCGGAAAGAAAGGCGCAGCGTAGTTCGCCCTTCAATTGTGCGGCGGCCGCCTCGGTCACCGCACCCAGCGCGATTGGCGACGGGGACGGCGTCGGCGAGCGGGGATGGACGGACTCGACCGGAGCGGGCTGCGTCGCGCTATCGTTTGCCGGCGGCGCGGGGGCGGGGGAACAGGCGGCGAGCGCCATGGCGAGGCTGATGATCGGAAGGCGCATACCATCACAATGCCATGGACGCCGGTATGTTCAATCCTGCAGAATGGGGCATGCCAGTGATCCGTCGCCTCGGCCCAGGAGACAACGCCGCGCTTGACGCGGTCCGCGCCCTGTTCGCGCGCGAATTCGACGACGTGGACAGCTATCTCTCCGCGCCGCCCGGATCCGATCATGTTACCGCGCTGCTCGCCAACCCGCACTTCATTGCATTGGCGGCGGAGGCGGATGGCGAGATGGTCGGCGCGCTCGCCGGCTATGTTCTGCCCAAGTTCGAACAGGCGCGCAGCGAGATCTATATCTACGATCTCGCCGTGGCGGAGGCGCATCGTCGGCGCGGCATCGCCACCGCGCTGATCGATGCGCTGCGCCCGATTGGGCGCGAAGTCGGGGCGTGGGTCATCTATGTCCAGGCCGATTATGTCGACCCGCCCGCGATCGCGCTCTACACCAAGCTGGGGGTGCGGGAGGAGGTCTTGCACTTCGACATTCCGGTCGATCCCGATTAGAGGCGCGGCATGATCGACCGTCGCACCCTGCTCGCCGCGGCTGCCGCCGCTCCGCTCGCTGCCTGTGCCCCGCGCGCTATTGCGCCGCGTCGGCCGCTGCGGGTGGTCACGCTTAACATCTGGCACGACGCGGGCAACTGGCCGCTGCGGCAAAAGCTGATCGTCGATGTGCTGCGCGCCGCCGATGCCGATGTGATCGGCCTGCAGGAAGTGCTGCAGGATGCGAAGAAGAACCTGCCCAATCAGGCCGAGACGATCGCCGCCGCGCTTGGCGGGTACAGCGTCCACTTCATGTCTACCTCGCCCGTCGGGGCGGCCAACCGCTATGGCAATGCGATCCTGTCGCGGCTGCCGGCGGTGGAGACCGCCACGATCAAGCTGGAGCCGTTCAACGACTATCGCACCGCGCTGCGCGTGCGGGTCCGGTCGGGCGGGCGGCTGGTCGATGTGGTTAACACGCACCTTGCTCATCAGCCCGACGCCGGGCCGGTGCGCGCGCAGCAGATCAACGGGCTGCTCGGCTGGCTGCCGACAGACGAAGTGCCATTGGTGCTGATGGGCGACTTCAACGCCCCGCTCGACGAAGCCGCGCTGGCGCCGATCGCGATCCGCGGGCTGGAGTCCGCACTACCGCCCGGCACGGTGGACACGACGTTGGTGGTGCCGCGCGGGCACAAACCGCGCGTGATCGACCATATCTTCGCCGACCCACGCGCGGTCGATGTCACCGACGTCCGCCGCATCGCGGATGCGGTGGATGGCGAGTTTCCGTCTGATCACTACGGCGTCGCGGCGACCCTCACGCCGCGCTGAATCAGCTTACGCCGCCTCGTCCTCCGGCGCGTCGAGCCC
>JBHYGP010000152.1:0-4914 GCA_051858935.1 Sphingomonas sp. | reverse complement strand
GCGACGCGCTTCGTCAATCTCGGCGACAGCCTGTCCGGCCCGCTCTGGCCCGCAGAAACCGCCGCGCTGCTGATGCGCCTCGACTGGCCGACCATAGCCGGCAATCATGAGCGCCAACTGCTTACCGACGCGCCCGGGCGCATGAACGCCTCCGACCGCTTCGCCCGCGCCGCGCTTGACGCCGCGCAACTGGCTTGGCTCGCCGCCCAGCCAGGGACGCTGCGTCTCGACGGCATCCACCTCGTCCACGGCACCGCGCGCAGCGATGTCGAACAGCTGCTCGAAACCGTCGAGCCAACCGGCCTGCGCGCGGCCACCGATGCCGAGATCGCCACGCGGCTGGACGACGAGTCCGCATCGCTCACCCTGTGCGGCCATTCGCATCTCCCCGCTGTCCGCACGCTGGGCGACGGTCGCACCGCCGCCAATCCCGGGAGCGTCGGTCTTCAGGCCTATCGTGAAGACCTGCCCTTTCCCCATGTCGTGCAGACCGGCGACCCGCGCGCCCGCTACGCGCTGGTGCGCGGCACGCAGGTTGAGCTGCGCACCATCGCCTATGACCACGCCACCGCCGCCGCCAAGGCGGCGCGGGAAGGGCGCGACGACTGGGCCTTCGCGCTGCGCACCGGGTTCGCACCGGATTAGACTTCCCATGGCTGCCAATCTCTGATTGCTTGGCACCATGAAACTTTGCCTCGCCGCCGCCCTCGCGCTCGCCCCGCTGCCCGCGCTCGCCCAGACGCCTCCCCCGCCGCTTTCGCTCGACGAGGGAAGCATCGGCGATCCAGCCTTCTCGGAAATCCGCGCAATCCTTGCCGCCTATCGCAAAGCTTCGCCTGTGCCGGGCATGGCATTCGCGATCGTGCGGGACGGCAAGCTTGTCATGAGTTCCACGGCTGGCACCCAGACGCCGGGCGGTGCGCCAGTCACGCTCGACACCCGCTTCCGCATCGCGTCGATGAGCAAGGCGTTCACTGCGCTCGCGATCCTGCAACTGCGCGATGAGGGCAGGCTCGTCCTCGACGACCTCGCCGAAAAGCACATCCCCGAAATGCGCGGCTGGACCTATCCGACCAGCGACAGCCCGCGCATCCGCATCCGCGACCTGCTCGCGCATGTCGGGGGGATGGTCACCGACGACCCTTGGGGTGACCGCCAACAGGTGCTGAGCGAGGCCGAGTTCAGCGCGCTGATCGCGCAGGGCGTGCCGTGGAGCCGCACCGGCGGGATGGCGCATGAATACTCGAACTACGGCTATGCGCTGCTCGGCCGCATCATCACCAATGCCTCGGGCGAACCCTACCAGGCTTATATCGGCCGCACGATCCTCAAGCCGCTCGGCATGACCGCGACGACCTACGACATCGCGCAGGTGCCGCGCGACAAGCTCGCGCTCGGCTACCGCTGGGAGGATGAGCAATGGGTGGCCGAGCCGGAAATGCGCGACGGCGCGTTCGGGGCGATGGGCGGCATGATCACCACCGCCAACGACTATGCCAAATGGGTCGGCTTCCTCCTCTCCGCCTGGCCCCCGCGCGATGGGGCTGAGGCAGGTCCGGTCAAGCGCGCCACGGTGCGGGAGATGGTGCAGGGCCTCAACTTCGTCCGCACCGGCCCGCGCCGTGCCGCGCCAGAAGGTGACAAATGCATCGTCGCGACCGCCTATGGCATGGGCATGCGCATCACCAGCGATTGCGACGTCGGCACCGCGCTGGAGCATGGCGGCGGCTATCCCGGCTATGGCAGCTATGTCGTGCTCGCCCCCGAACGCGGCGTCGCCGCCTTCGCCTTCACCAACAAAACCTACACGGCTCCAGCAGTGCCGGTGTGGCAGTCGCTCTGGTCGCTGGCGCGGGCAGGGGCGGCGGAGCCCCGCGCGACTCCGCTCAACCCGCTCCTGGCGCAGATGCACGACGCCGCCCGCGCCGCCTATGTGGCGGGTGACCTGAACCCCCTCGACGGCAAGCTCGCGATGAACTTCCTGATGGACCGCGACACCGCGCACTGGCGGACGGAATTCGCGCGGATCAAGGGCGTCGTCGGCAACTGCCCCACCGCCGAACCGCTATTCCCGACCGGCAACCTGTCGACCAGCTTCCGGTGGAACTGCTCCAAGGGCAAACTCGACGGCCAGATCCTGCTCGCCCCAACCAACCTGTCGACGATCCAGGCGCTGCGGTTCTTCCCGAGGCCAAACTAACCCCACCGTCGCCCCGGCCTTGAGCCGGGGCCGGGCTGCCGTTCTCGCGCCAAGAGAAAAGCCTAGCCCCGGGTCAAGCCCGGGGCGACGAGGGGATAGGGTTTGGCGTCACCGCCAAATCGGCCGCTGCGCGCTCAGCATGTTGCGGATCGTCGTCGACGCCACGCCTGCCTGACCCATCGCATTGCTGATCTGGTCCAGCCCTTTCACCACATCGCCCGCCGCGAACAGGCCGGGGATGCTGGTCCGCTGATGACCGTCCACCTCAAGGCATCCGTCCTCGGTCGCCGCCGCGCCCGCTGCCACAGCCAGGTCGGAGCGGATGCGCGACCCCAGCGCCGGGTAGATGCTGTCGAACGCCATCCGCCCCCGCGCGGTATCCAGCGCGATCCGATCCCCCTCGATCGCATAACCGCCGCACGGCCCATCCACCCGCGCAATTCCCGCTTCCTCCAGCGCCGTAACACACGCCGCATCCAGCCGATGCTCTACATCCGGCGCGATCAGCGTCACGTCGCGGGTAAAGCCGCGCAGGAACAGCGCCTCGCGCATCCCGTGGTCGCCGGTCCCGATCACCCCGACGCGCTTGTCAGTCACCTCATAACCGTCGCACACCGGGCAATAGCGCAGCAGCCCGCGTGCCAGCGCCGGATCATGCACTGCGTCCTCCAGCCCCTCGGGCCGGTGATTGACCACGCCCGTCGCCAGCAGCACCGATCGCGTCGCCACCCTCCGCTCGCCGGCATGGACGATGAAGCCTTCGTCGACCGGCTCGATCCGCGTTACCTTGGCCGGCTCGCGCACCGCGCCGTACAGTTCGGCCTGCGCGAGCATTCGCCGCAGCAGCTCCACGCCCTCGATCCCCTCGGGATAGCCGGCATGATTGTGCGTGCGCGGGATCAGCGCCGCCCGGCTCGACCCGCAATCGAACAGCCGGATCGACAGGTGATAGCGCGCCAGATAGATCGCGGCCGTCAGTCCGGCCGGCCCCGCGCCGATGATGATGCAATCTTCCATGCCCGCTCCCTTGCCAATCGTGGCGTCAGCGGCGAACAGGCACCATGACCTTCGCCGCGACCGTCTTAACGCTTTACCCGGACATGTTTCCCGGCCCGCTCGGCGCGTCCATCGCCGGACGTGCGCTGAATGAGGGCAAGTGGACTCTCGACACCGTCCAGATCCGCGACTTTGCGACCGACAAGCACCGCACGGTGGACGATACGCCGGCCGGGGGCGGGGCGGGGATGGTGCTCAAGCCCGATATCCTCGCCGCCGCCTGTGACAGCGTCGGCTACGACCGCCCGATGCTGGCGATGACGCCGCGCGGCGCACCGCTGACGCAGGACCGGGTGCGCGCGCTCGCCGCCGGTCCCGGCGTGTCGATCCTGTGCGGCCGGTTCGAAGGGTTTGACGAGCGGTTGTTCGACGCGCGCGCCATCGAACAGGTGTCGATCGGCGACTATGTGCTGTCGGGTGGCGAGATGGGCGCGCTGGTGCTGCTCGACGCTTGCATTCGGCTGCTTCCCGGCGTAATGGGCGCGCCTTCCAGCGGAGTCGAGGAAAGCTTCGAAAGCGGCCTCCTCGAATATCCGCAATTTACCCGACCCGTCGAATGGGAAGGGCGCACGATCCCCGAAGTGCTGCGATCGGGGGATCATGCGCGGATCAACGCCTGGCGAAAGCAGCAGGCGGAGACCGATACACGGCTAAGGAGGCCGGATCTTTGGGAGCGCCATGAGGGCGCTCGGGTCCAGTCTCCCTCTGGCGCGCGGCACGAGAAGGAATGAGAGCCATGAACCTGCTCCAGCAGATCGAGGCCGAGAACGTCGCAAAGTTCTCCGCCGACAAGAAGATCCCCGAATTCCGCCCCGGCGACACGCTGAAGGTCGGCGTGAAGGTCGTCGAAGGCGAGCGCACCCGCGTTCAGAACTATGAAGGCGTCTGCATCGCCCGCGCCAACAAGGGCATGGGCAGCAACTTCACCGTTCGCAAGATTTCGTTCGGTGAGGGCGTCGAGCGCGTCTTCCCGCTCTATTCGCCGAACATCGACAGCATCGAAGTCGTCCGTCGCGGCGTCGTGCGTCGTGCTAAGCTCTATTATCTGCGCGGTCGCACCGGCAAGTCGGCGCGTATCGCCGAGCGCCGCGACCCGCGTCCGGCCAAGGCGACCACTGCCGCCGAGTAATCGGCAAACGGCCAGGAAATATCCGGGGCGCGGCGGCGAAAGCTTCCGCGCCCCGTTTGATTCTGCCCCCCGCGACACTAGATTGGCGTGGTGAAGGCCCACGCAATCCCCCTCGGCGCCCGCGCCGCTCGCCCCATCCGGGACGCGGCGCTCTGGCTCGCCCTGCTGGTCGCGCTGGCCTCCTCGCTGCTCAGCAACGGCCTGCCGCGAACCACCGCGCTCGGCTCTGCCTTCAATCCGGCGACCACTTCGGTCGTGCTCAAACCGATCCGCCCCGCGCCGCGCGCCACGGTCGATACGGTTCGTCGCGACGACGGCCCGGCCGCGGGAGCAAGCGATATCGCAATCGCTGCGCGCACCGTCGCGCCAACGGCGTCGACATCGCCGATCCGCTTGATCGCGACGGCGCACGTTCCTGCAGCTTCCCTTCACCCGCACCCTGTCCTCGACGGCAGCCCGCGCGGTCCCCCGCTGGCCTGAGACTTCGCCCTTTCGCCGGCCACGGCGTCATCGGGAGTTTTCGTCATGG
>JBHYGP010000151.1:0-4921 GCA_051858935.1 Sphingomonas sp. | reverse complement strand
TCTCCGTGTCGTCCTCATCCTCGGCGGTACGATACTGTTCCTGCGCGCGTTCGCGGCGTCGCTTGTCCTTCTCGCTTTCGTCGGCAATGCCATAGGCGAGCGGCGAAATCGTGTAGATCGCATCGTCGATCATGCCGCGCGCTTCGTAATCGCGCGCGACCATCATGCGGAGCGAATTCTCGCGCGGAATCAGGTCGAGCGCACGTGACAAGTGATTCTGTGCCTTGGCGGGCGGCAGCGTGCCGGCGCGGAGCCAGCTTTCGTAATAGGAGCGCGCGAAGCGCGGTTCGTTCGGCATCGCCGTCATGGCGAGTTCGATTCGACCGCGCGCTGCGGCCCATGCCTTGGCGTCGGTCGATTTGGCCTCTGCCAGCGCCCTGGCGTCGAGGTCCCCCAGGAAGAAGTTCGCCCAGGGATTTTTGGGTTCGACGGCAAGCCAGCGCGCGACCTCGGCACGTGCTTCGGCATTGTTGCTCGCCATCCGCTCCGCCTCGATCAGCATGCGCCGGGCATAGGGGTTGTCGGGATCGGTCTTGACGATGTCGCGCACATCGCGGGCAAAGCTCTGGACCTTGCTGGCGTCCACGCCCGAACTCATCGAGATCTGCTTTTCAACCAGTGCTTCCTCGACGGGCGAGAGCTTCTTGATCACGATCGGACCCGGATCGAGGTTGAGATATTTGGTCGCCTCGGCCGGAAGCTTCGACTGGCGGGCATAGGTGCGCACTTCCGCGTTCATTGCGTCGATATCGCCGAAGGCTTCGAGCGCCTTTTCGAACGATGCGCCGCCATTGATCGCGGCGAGATAGGCGCGCAGCTTTTTGCGCCCCTCCGCCGTGCTGTTGAGATAGTGGACCGTGATCCAGCCCTGCGAATAGATTTCGATACCCGCGTCGCGCTTGCGGGGATCCGGGTTCATCAGCTGGCGCAGCGGGATCCAGCTTTGCGAGCGGAGCAGCTGAGCGCGCTGCTGCAGGAACAGGCCGACCTTGACCACATTGTCGTCGCCTATCTCGATCGCGCCGGCATAGTCCGCGAACCCTTCAATGTACCAGGACGGATATGCACCGGGGAAATACTGGAACATGAAATGGTGGGTCAGTTCGTGCTGCAGCACCTGGAGCGCACCGAGCGATGGCATTTTGTAGCGGGTGCCGCTCGGCTGTTTCGCATCCTGCCGTGGCATCACGGTGAAAGGACCGCGCATCGTGGTGTTATAGTATCCGGCAACGCCATAGACCGGGAAGGGCAGGGTTTCCCCGACCTCTTCGACCGTACGGACGAAATAGACGGTGATCCTGACCGGCACCTCCTTCGGCCGACGCGCTCCGGTCATCGCCTGAAGGACGTGGCCGAACTTCTCGAGATTGGCGACGCGCTTCTCGAGGTCCTCCGGCGTCCCTTCGCTATAGGCGATGAAGTTGGTCGATTCAGCGCGCACCCATTCGGCATGGGCCGTGGCGGGCAGGAAAAGCAGTGCGGCGCAAGCAGCTCCGCGCATCGCGGCGCGGACGCCGCGAATGGATACTGAAAACATGACGAACCCCCTATTGTTCGATCAGTCGATGCTAACGCGCCGAAATCGGATGTCGAGAGGTTACGCGCGCAACGATCACAGGAAGTTATAGGGATCGACATCGACAACCACGCGCACCTTGGCGGGCCACTCGAGCGCGCCGAGCCAGTCGCGGATCACGTCCTGCACATCGAGCGCGCGGCGGGCGTGGACGAGCAGGCGGAAGCGGTGGCGCCCGCGCAGCATGGCGAGCGGGGCGGGGGCGGGGCCGAAGACCTGCATCGCTTCGACATGCGGCGCGCTGCGGCCGATCGCTCGGGCGGTGTCCAGGGCTGAGTCCTTGTCCTCGCTCGACACGATGATCGCGGCGAAGCGACCGAAGGGCGGGGCGCCCGCCTCGCGTCGCGCTTCGGTCTCGGCGGCGTAGAAGCCTTCGGCATCGCCGCTGACCAAGGCGCGCATGACGGGGGCCTTGGGGCTGTGCGTCTGGATCAGGACATGGCCGGGCTTTTCGCCGCGCCCGGCGCGTCCGGCGACCTGACAGATTTGCTGGAAGCTGCGTTCTGCAGCGCGCAGGTCGCCGCCTTCAAGGCCGAGATCGGCGTCGACCACGCCGACCAGCGTGAGGTTGGGGAAGTGATAGCCCTTGGTCACCAATTGCGTGCCGACGACGATGTCGATGTCGCCCTCCTCCATCCGCGCGACGAACTCCGCCGCCTTGGCCGGGGACCAGATCGTGTCGGAGGTAACGATGGCGGTCTTGGCTTCGGGGAACAGTGCCGCGACCTCATCGGCGATGCGTTCGACGCCGGGGCCACAGGCGACCAGGCTGTCCTCGCTGTCGCATTCGGGGCAGGCGCGCGGGGTCGGGATGGCGTGACCGCAATGGTGGCAGGCGAGGCGATTGATCAGGCGATGCTCGACCATCCACGCGGTGCAATTGGGACATTGGAAGCGATGCCCGCAGGTGCGGCACAAAGTCAGCGGGGCGTAACCGCGGCGGTTGAGGAACAGCAGCGCCTGTTCCTTGCGCTCCAGCGTCGCGTCGATCGCGCGGACCAGCTTGGGGGCGAGCCAGCGGCCGCGCATCGGCGGGTCGGCGAGCAGGTCGATCGCCTCGATCGCGGGCATTTCCGCAACACCATAGCGGCCGGGCAGCTTGAGTTCGGTGTAGCGGCCGAGCGCGACCTGTTGCCGGGTTTCGATCGCCGGGGTGGCGCTGGCGAGGATCACCGGACACCCCTCGAAATGCCCGCGCATCACCGCGACGTCGCGCGCGTGGTAGTGGACGCCTTCCTCCTGTTTGAAGCTGGTCTCATGTGCTTCGTCGACGACGATCAGGCCGAGATTGGGGTAGGGCAGGAAGAGCGACGAGCGTGCGCCGACGGTGACCAGCGCTTCGCCATTGGCGATGGCACGCCACGCGCGGCGGCGCTGCGACTGGCGCAGGCCCGAGTGCCAGGCGACCGGTTCAACCCCGAAGCGGGCGTGGAAGCGCTTGAGGAAGGGTTCGGTCAGCGCGATTTCGGGGAGCAGGACGAGGCTCTGGCGGCCGGCCCGGATCGCCTCGGCCACCGCTTCGAAATAGACTTCGGTCTTGCCCGACCCGGTGACGCCGTCGAGCAGGAAGGGCTGGAAGGCGCGCGCATCGACCGCTGCGCGCAGCGTCGCTGCGACCTGCGCCTGCTCATCGGACAATTCAGGCGCTCCGAACGCGGGATCGGGCAGCGGGTAAGGGGTGTCTAGCGCGACCGTCACCCCCTCGATCGCGCCGCTCTTGACCAGCCCGCGGATCACGCCGTCGGAGACATTGGCGATCGTCGCCAGCTCGCGGATCAGCCCCTGGCGATCGCCGATCCGCTCCAGCGCCTGTTCGCGCTGCGCGGTCATGCGCGGCGGCACCTCGCCGGTCGCGCGATATTCGACGATGGTCTTGCCGCCCTCCAGCGCCGAGGTCGAGCTAAGCGCCATGCGCAGCACCGACGCGAGCGGGGCGAGATAATAGTTGGCGGTCCATTCGATCAGGCGGCGCAGCGGCGCGGGGATCGGCGGCGCGTCGGCGACCGCGAGCAGGTTGCGCAGCCGGTTGTCGCCAATCTCCTCGGTGGGCAGCCGTTCGGCTTCCCACACCACCCCGATCAGCTGGCGCGGCCCAAGCGGCGCGACGACGATCGACCCCGGCGCGACCTCCATCCCGCGCGGGACGCGATAGTCGAGCGGGCCAAGCGCAGAGTTGAGGACGATGACACGGGCGCGGGACATGGGTGCCCCATATCGGCATTCCGGCGCGGCGTGGAAAGCGTTATGCGGGGGCAAAGGGAGATTGCCGATGTTGCTCACCGCCGCGCTGCTGCTGCTCCAGACCACCCCGGCCCCCGCCTGCGCCGCAACCGATGCGGTGCTGCCCGCCAATTTGTCGGGCTGGACTGCTCCGGCGACCGGGTTCGGCGTCAATCAGGCGGTGACACTCGACGCGGGCGATATCGCGAAACTGCCCGACGTTCCGGCGGGGGCAAAGCCGGGCGGGGCGGTGATGATCGGCTTTCGGGTCGAGACTGCGGGGCGGTACAGTGTGGCGCTCGATCAGCGCGGCTGGGTCGACGTGGTGCCGGGCGTGTCGGGCAGCGAGGCGCTCAAATCGACCGTGCATGACCGTGGCCCGGCTTGTTCGTCGATCCGCAAGATCGTGCGTTATGACCTGCAGCCGGGCCTCTACCGCCTCTACATCACCGGACTTTCTTCGCCTGCGGTGAAGGTGATGCTGGTCGCGCCTTAAAGGCTGACCCCAAGGGTGAGCGTCAGCGCGTGATCGGTCGCGCTCGCCCGGCCATTGCGGGGCATCCGGTACTGGTGGAGATAGCCGCCCTCGACGCTGATCGCTTTGCTCGCCTTCCAGCTGACGCCGACCGAATTGCGCATCCGGTCGTGCCCGGCATTCTCGCCCCAGTCGGTGTCATCGAGCGGCAAGAAGCTTTCATGCGCCGCGAACAGGCGAAAATCGCTTTTGCCCAGCGGCAGTGCGGCCTTGATGTTGGGGCGCAGGCGATAGCCGATCTCGTCACCGGTCGATGCGTCGCGCCGTTCCAGCCGCAGTCGGCCCGACAGCTTGAACGGCCCGGCATCGGTCGAGAAGCCGCCCTGCACGCGCAGGCGATCCTCGGTTCGGGTGACGGTGCCGCGCGCATAGTTGACGACGCGGACATAGCCGCCGCCGACCCACCAGCCGCCGCCGACCTGCTGCTCGATGCCCGCTGACAGCTCGATCTCGTACAATCCGCCCGAATCGTCGCTGAAGCGGTTGATCGATTCGACCGTGATGCTGGTGTTCTCGCCAACCGCGACCTCACCGGTTGCGGTGAGCCACAGCTCGCTGTCGGCATCCTGCGCCAAAGCAGGAGCCGCGAT
>JBHYGP010000150.1:0-4943 GCA_051858935.1 Sphingomonas sp. | reverse complement strand
CGACAAAGGCGAACGCACGCGCCAGCTCCCCCGCAGCATCGGCCTGCAAATCCTCGTACCGGATCAGGTGAACCGGGATGTCGCGCTGATCGAGCCAGCTCGCCTGAAACCCGCTCCAGTCGGTCACCGTCTGGCGCAGCTGGGTCGGCTGGCCATCGCGCCGCTCGGCGAAGCGCGCTGCGGAATCAGCCATGAAGCCCACCGCCGCATCGCATGGCGATGCGTTGTGATGCGCCAACGATGCGACGATGTCGCGCGGATCGCGCACGATCAGGATCGCACCCGCCGCCGCCTCCGCGCCGCCCAGCATCGCTTCGCCCGCCGCATTGCGCGTCCATGCGTCATGCGTCTTGACGAAGATCATGTCGTCGATCCCCGCGACGCCCTCGTCTTCCTCGGGATCGTCGATCCGCGCCATCGCGCGATAGGCGGCGGGGCGGAGCAGGTCGCACTCGTCGGGGGTCAGCAGACCGGAGGCGAGCAGCGTGACGCGGTCGAACGGCGCGCGCGCGCTGGCCAGCGCCGGCTCGGTCGGCAGGCGGTTGATGTCGGCGGGCCGTTCCGCGCGCAGATTGGCGAGCAGCAGCCGCAGCCAGGTGTTGCCCGACTTGGGATAGGAGGCGAGCCAGATGCGGCGCTTCATGCCGCGCGCTCGACGCTGAGTCCCAGTCCACGCCAGTGCGCCTGCAGCGTCGCGACGGCATCGGGCATGGCTGCAAAGTCGAGCGGCCGCGCGAGGATATGGATACCGACGTCGCGCACCAGCCGCGCTGATGCCTCGAAATAGAGCTGCTTCTGATCCATCTCGCGCACCAGCAAAGGGCGATAGGCGTTGCGACGAACGATCAATGCGGCGTCGACCAGATTGGGCACATGCAGCCCCGGCGCAAACGGCGCGCGCGCCTCGCGCAGCGCGTAGATCGCGCCGATCGGCAGCGGACGGCCGGACACGGTGCGCGGCGCAACATAGAATTTGCGGATCGCGCTGCGCACCTGGGCACCCCGGCGCGCGGCGATCCCCAGCCCGTCGGTCGCGTCCTCCCACAGCCGCATCTGGCGACCGTCGGGATGGACCAAAGGCGCAGCGCCGTCGCGTAGTTCAATCCGGCAGAAGTCGTCCGCGACCAAGTCATGCCCTGCCTCGCACAGCGCCGCCGCCAATGTCGATTTGCCCTCGCCCGAGGGGCCACAGAACAGCACGGCGTGATCGCCGACGCGCACCGCACTGGCATGCAGCACGATCGCGCGGCGCTGATGCAGCAGGATGCCGATACCAGTGCCGGTCAGGAAGATCGCGACCTCTTCGGGTGCCGCGCCCGGCTCGACCGCATAGATCAGCGTGTCGCCGCCGCGCATCATCATCCGCACCACGCCGGGAATGCCCAACACGATGCGGTCCTGTCCAAGATACCAGTTCGGCCCGATCAGCCGCACGTCCGCGACATGCTCGGGTATCGCGCCCGCGCTGACGACGATGTCGGGGACCCCGGCGCGGTCGAGCTCGGCGAAGCTGGGCAGCGCGATATCGCTGTCCACCGTCAGGCCGGAAACACGGTACGACCTCATCGGCGCGCTCCGCGGGCGCGATCCATGACGCTCAGAATAATCATTATATCTGAATGTCTTAAGTGCTGTTTTTTGCAATTTCCGGGTTGACGCGATCGTCGCAACTGCGCAGGATCGCCCCCGAAACAAGTTGGAGGGCGTGGACCATGTCGAATCGCGAACGAGCACCGGAAGCCGAGACTGCGCCGACCCGCGCGCGCTGGACCACCCCGGATTTGATCGAGGCGGAGATCGGATCGGGGACGCAGAAATCCTACTCGTCCACCGTCGACCTGTACGTGCCCACGTTCAACCGCACGCTCGGCCCGTCCTGACGCGCGCCGGAGCGTCGATCGGTCGATGAATACCCGTTCCGTTTGCATCGCGACCCCCGTCCCGTGTGCCGCGCTTAGCCTCTGGCTGGGCGGCACTGCTGGACGAAGCTCATAAACTTGGCTTAACCCTGTCGAGAAATGCCGATTTCGGCACTTCCCATACAGGATTGGTATGCATCCGATCGACGCGCGCACGCTGGAAATCTTTCGCACCGTCGCCGAAACCGGGTCCGCGACCCGCGCCGCCGAGCGGCTGAATTCGACCCAGCCCAGTATCACCCGCGCGATCGGCGCGTTCGAGAAGCAATGCGGCTTCACGCTGTTCGAGCGCGGCCGATACGGGATGACCCTGACCGAAGCGGGCAGCGCGCTGCTCGAATCGGTCGATCGCAGTTTCGCCGGGCTGAACATGGTGCAGGAGGCGATCGGACAGCTCCGCCTGGGCCTGCCCGGTACGCTGCGCACCGTCGCGATTCCCGTCGTGGCGGAAGGGGCGCTGTGCGACCTGCTCGCCAGTTTCGCCCGCGCCCATCCGCGCGTCGCGGTCAATATCAAGTCGGCGCATCCGCAAACGGTGATCAACGACATCCTGACCGGTGAGGTCGATCTCGGCGCGATCATCGGTGCGCCGCCCCAGGGGTTCGACCTCGAGGCGCAGGTGATCGGCGAGCGGCGGATGAAGATCGCGGTCCCGGCCGACCATCGCCTCGCCAACCGCGACCGAATCCATTTCCGCGAACTGCATGGCGAGGCGTTCGTGATGATGGTCCAGCCGCACAATATCCGCCTCGCGGTCGATACGATGATGAACGATTTCGGCGTCCGCCCCTCGATCGCGCATGAGGTATCGACCCAGCGCACCGTGGTCGAACTTGCGCGCCGCACCGGGGCGATCGGCTTTGCGGACGACGAGGTGATCGATTCGGTATCGCGCAGCGATGTCATGGCGATCGAACTCGACCCGCCGACACGCTGGAACATCAACCTGATCTATCGCCGCGATCGCAAGCAATCGCCGGTGTTCGAGACGTTTCTGGGGTGGCTGGATCAGCGCAGCGCTTGCTGATCGCGATCTGCTTTGGGAAGGTCCCCCCGATTGATCCGGCGATAGATAAACGCTGTCCCGCTGACCGCTAAAGACGGCCCGCTGGGCGGAATCAGCCACTCCGCTCCCGGTTCATGATCTGAATCTCGCCCGCCTTGGGCTTCACGCCAAGACGAAAGCGGGACCGGAACCAATGCGCCATCTATTTCAATGAAATATCAACGGCTTATTGCGGAAAGTGGCGGAGAGGGTGGGATTCGAACCCACGTTACGGTTCCCCGTAAACCGCATTTCGAGTGCGGCGCGATCGACCACTCTGCCACCTCTCCGCGAGGGGTCCGCAGGGCATGTGCATGCCGCTCCGTCCGGTCGAGCGCGGGCCTCTAGACCAAGGTTCGCGGGCTTGCAAGCGCCTTGCCGCACTCTTCTTGTGCGAACGCGAAAGCGCATTAGATTAAAGGCATGACCAACGCCTCCGACCCGCTCGATCTGGCGATTGCCGGCGTCCCCGTCCCTCCTGTGGCGCATGCGCGCTTCAACCTGGGTGAAGTGGTGCGGCACCGGTTGTTCGATTTTCGCGGGGTGATTTTCGACATCGATCCCGTGTTCTCCAATACCGACGAATGGTATGAAGCGATCCCGGAGGATGTCCGCCCGCGCAAGGACCAGCCCTTCTACCACCTGCTCGCCGAAAATGCCGAGTCGAGCTATGTCGCCTATGTCAGCCAGCAAAATCTGGTCGCCGACGACAGCGACGAGCCGGTCGAGCATCCGGCGATCAGCGGGCTGTTCGATGAGATCAGCGGCGGGCGGTACAAGCTGAAGCGCGAGCACCGGCATTGATTGTTTCCGCGAAGGAGATGGCGGATGCGGCTGGCGTGTCGGACAAGCGTTTCCGCCATCATCTCCGGCTCGAAAATTTCAGCTGGCACCGCCACAGCGAACGTTGGCTCGTGACCGAGGGGAGCGAAGAACATCAGGCGATGCTAAAGGTGCTCGCGCGCCTTCGCTAAAGGTTGACTTCCCCGGGCGAATCCCATAACCGCGCCGTTCCTCCCGCCGGGCTTGTCCTGCGCGGGCACATGCTTTTGAAATTGAGATGAGGCCCATGTTCGCTATCGTGCGCACGGGCGGCAAGCAGTATCGCGTTGCCGCAGGAGACAAGATCGTCGTCGAGAAGCTCGACGGTGAAGCCGGTTCGACGATCACCCTGGGTGACGTGCTGCTCGCTGGCGAAGGTTCGGATCTGAAGTCGACCGACGGCCTGACCGTTTCGGCCGAGATCGTCGCCCAGCAAAAGGGCGAGAAGATCGTGGTCTTCAAGAAGCGCCGTCGGCATAACTATCGCCGCAAGAACGGCCATCGCCAGAACCACACCATCCTGAAGATCACCGCCATCGGTGCGCAGGAGACCAAGAAGAAGGCCGCTAAGGCCAAGGCGACCGAGGGCGATGCCCCGGCGGCCGCGGAAGCGTAAGGAGTAATCCGAAATGGCACATAAGAAGGCAGGCGGCTCTTCGCGCAACGGTCGCGACTCGCAGTCCAAGCGTCTCGGCGTGAAGAAGTTCGGTGGCGAAGTCGCCATTGCCGGCAACATCCTCGTTCGTCAGCGCGGAACCAAGTACTATCCGGGCGTCAATGTCGGCATCGGCAAGGACCACACCCTTTTTGCGCTCACCGACGGCCGCGTGCGATTCCACGACGGCAAGCTCGGTCGCAAATTCTGCTCGGTAGAAATGATTGCGGCTGCGGCCGAATAAGCTGGGCACCGTTCGGGTTGCCCGCCAGGGTGACCCGGGTCTCCAACAGGAGACCGCAAAAGGGAGACGGGTCACCCCGGTCTCCCTTTTTCTTTGCTCCCTCCACCCGAAATCGTCGCGGTCCCGTCATCGAAACGGGCCACGGCGCGATGCGAGGAGAGTGTCGATGTTCGCCAGAACACAAAGATTGATGCTGCGGCCCGGCTGGATCGAGGATGCGCCCGAACTGGCGCGCGCGATCAGTCACCATGATGTCGT
>JBHYGP010000149.1:0-4976 GCA_051858935.1 Sphingomonas sp. | reverse complement strand
TGACCGCGGCGGGCATGGTCGAACAGGCGGCGGCCAGCGGCAGCGCGGCGAACCCGAGTGCAGAGAGGCGGAAGCCCATGCGGATACTCCTTACACACAAAAAAGGCGCGCGGACGGGGGAATCCGTCCGCGCGCCATGGAAGGGTTGGTTAGAAATTGAACCCGGTCGACAGCTTGATGGTGCGCGGCGGACCGTCGATGTTGAAGTTGGTCAGGACGCGCTCACCCGTCACCGAGCTGAACCCGTTATAGTTGCGATCGTTGAACAGGTTGATGATGTCGATGCGGGCCCAGATGCGGGTGTTGTCGTTGATGAAGCCCAGCTTGAACTCCTTCGTCGCCGACAGATCCATCTGGCGGAAGCCCCATTTGTCACCATTGCCCGCCGCTTCGATCGCAACGATGTCCTTGGTTCCCGGCTGGCCGACGCCCGGCGTGGTCACGAAGCGCTTGAGCCAGACCGGCGATGCGATCTGGAACTTGGTCGCCAGCGTGATGCCGTACGGAATGTCGACCGTGCCCGCCATCACGAAACGATGGCTGCGCACGCCCGCCGATGGACGCGTCGGGTATTCGTCGATGCTGGAATAATCGAGCGAGAACACCTCACCGAACTGACGATTCTCGGTCGCCTTGGTGTAGGTGTAGGTCGCGTCGATGCTCCACGGCGATGCCTTGGTGTAGCGCTTGATCAGCTTCGCGAACACGGTGTCGGCGTTGGTCTCAAGCCCGTTGTCGCCGATGATGATCGACCCGAATGGCGAAGGCGGGAAGCCGAACGGCGAGTCCGGGTTGCCAGTCGCCGGGAAGAACAGCCCGCCCGGACGGCGGTTGCCCAGCAGATAGACGAAGCCGTCGCGGCTCTCGACGTGCGAATAGCCGATCTCCGTTTCGAGCAGCCCGAAATTGCCGCGCAGACCGATGCTGTACTGGTCGGAATACGGGGTCTTCAGGTCGTTCTTGATGAAGCGCAGCTCGCGTCCTGCACCCGCCGGCAAACCGGCGATGAGCGCTTCGCGCCCGGCGGCGGTCTGGTAGATCGGGTTATAGGGAATGCAGGTCGCGCTCGGCGTGCAGACGTTCACCGTGTCGCCCGGAACGATGAAGTTGAACGTGCGGCCTGCCGCCGAACCCTGTGCCAGTTCCTGCTGGATGAAGTCGAACTGGGTACGGTCGTACGAACGACCGAAGCCGCCGAACACCGCGAAGCGGCCCGCTTCGTCGATCTTGTAGTTGAAGCCGATCCGCGGCTGGAACGCGCCGGTGAACGCCTTCCGCTCGGTGCCGGTCGAGATATAGTCGTTGATGTTGTAGTTTGCGCCGACCAGGTTCGGATAATTGGCCGGGCTGACCGCCGCGACCTGCGCCGCCGAGTGGACATAGTTGAGGAACGCGGGGGTTTCCTCATAATCCCAGCGCAGGCCGAGATTGACCGTCAGGCGATCGGTGATGTCCCAGTCATCCTGCGCGTACAGGCCAAGCTGGAAGTTGTCCGAGGTGAGCTGTGCGGTGGTGAAGCCGCTCGACAGCGCCTGGAAGCTCATCTGATACGGCGTCGTGGTGTTCAGCGCCGTCGAGCCGAGGGGCGTGAAATAGCGGAACACGGGGTTGAAGCCGTTCAGCTGCAGCGAGTTGAGCGTCACCCACTTGGCCTTCACGCCCAGCTTGATGGTGTGCCCCGCAAGCCCGGTATAGGTGAAGTCGTTGGAGATCTGCCAACCCTTCTGGCCCTTGTTCTGGAAGTTGGTGCCGCCACCGGTTTCCAGAATGTTGCCGTCAAGGAACTGCGCCGAGTTGGCCGGATTGGGGATGCGGACGCGATAGACGTTGCGGTTTGCCTCAAGCGCAGGGCTCGGGTTCCACTTCACGTCCTCGTAAGCGACCTTGAAATCGTTGATCCAGCTGTCGGCGGTATGCTGCCAACGGCCAAGCGCGCGAATTTCCTCGACCCGGGCGATCGTGCGGGTTTCAAAGGCGGCGATGCCGCTGTTGAAGGTCTCACCCGATTCATCGCGATACTTGCCCGAAAATTCGAACAGGTCGCGGTCGGTCGGGGTGAAATTGATCTTCCCGAAATAGAGGTTCTCGTCGAACGTCTCGTTATACGCGCCATAGTTGGCGGCGAGCGCGGCCGGCAGGAGCGGCAGCGCGGTGCTCAGCGTCGCCGGGATCGACACGTCGCGCGGATTGGTGCGGCGCTTGCCTTCATAGGCGAGGAAGAAGTGCAGCGTGTCCTTGATGATCGGACCGCCCAGCGTGCCGCCGAAC
This sequence comes from Sphingomonas sp., assembly GCA_051858935.1. Lineage (GTDB taxonomy): Bacteria > Pseudomonadota > Alphaproteobacteria > Sphingomonadales > Sphingomonadaceae > Sphingomonas. The sequence goes on along the minus strand of JBHYGP010000149.1, from coordinate 2,708 downwards.
TGCAGATCCTTGGTGCGGACCTTGCCGGTTGCGTTGGCCGGCATGAATTCGATCGGACGCGCGTCGCGGAAGCGCTGGTCGGTAAAATCGACGAAACCCGACCCTTCGAACTTGTTGGTGCCCGACTTGGTCACGGCGGTGATCGCGACCGAGCTGACCTGATCGAACTCGGCCTTGTAGTTCGAGCTGATCACCCGGTACTCGCCGATCGCCGACTGCGGGAACGGGTTGCCCTGGGTCGAATCCTGGCCGGTGATGCCGTTCTTGAGGACATAGTCCTTCTGACCGACGCCATCGATGAAGATGTTGACGGTGTTGGAGTTCTGCGCACCGCCCTGAAGCCGCGACTGGTCGCTGCCGTTGGTGATGAACTGAACGCCCGGCGCGAGATCGGCGAAGGCAAGGAAGTTGCGGTTGTTCTGCGGCAGCTGCTCGATCAGGCGCGGGGTGATCGTCGTGCCGACCTCGCCGCCCTGCATCGAACGAATGCGATTGCCGGTGATGATCACCTCTTCGCCGCCGGCGGCGGTGGCGACCTGCGGCGTGGCGAGGTCGAAGTCGAACACGGCATTCTGTGCCACGGCGAGGTTGAACTCGTCGGTGCGGCGCACGCCGTTGGGGGTCGTTACCTCAAGCCGGTAGTTGCCTGGGGGAAGCGACGCGAACTGGTATCCGCCGTCGGCGCTAGGCGTGACGGTGCGGGTCAGGCCGGTATCGACATTGACGATCGTGACCTGGCTGACACCGCCTTCGGCAGTGATCGTGCCGCGCAGCGACGAGGAGACCTGGGCTTGCGCGGGAACGGCAAGCCCGATGGCGAGCACCGTACCGGCGCTGGACCATGCGAGTGCGGCGGCAGCGGCGCGCAGGCGCGAACCGCGAATGAGTCCGTTTGTTGCGGAAAGTGAAGACTTCACAGCATCCCCCCTGGAGGTTTGACAACGTTTACCCTGAACAACCGTGAGCCCTGATGGGGCGACTCGGCAGCCCGCCTATTATGTTCTTGGCGCCGAAACTGTAACCGGTTTCATTCAGGCTGTATAGAAAAAGTTCCGGCGCGCGCCGGATGCAACGGCCGACCGGTGGAACCGGTTCCATCCGCGCGTCAGAGTCTGACCGTGGTTTGCGCAGCCCGCTGCTGGCACAAACCGGGTGTGCGGAGACGCATCATTCCCCTCCTGAACTTCACGGGGCGCCCGGCCAGTCCGCGGCGCCCCTCTTTTTCCTAGGGCCTGTACCGGAGCCACGGGGGAAGGGACCGTTAACCCTTTTACCTCCCCTTAACCCTGTCGGCGTACGCGGGAGATAAGGCGGATAGAGGGGAATTGGTCTTGCGCATTTTGATCGTCGACGATGAGGCGGGGATGCATGAATCCTATCGCCAATGCTTCAAGGGCGTTGGCGTCGGTGCGGCGCAGGGTGCCGCGCTCGACGCGATGGCGGCCGAGCTGTTCGGCGACGATGAGATCGAAGCCGCACCTGCGCAGGATGCCCCGGAGTTCGAAACCGTCCATTGCATGCAGGGCCTCGACGGCGTCGAGGCGGTCGCGCGGGCCAGGGAAAGCGGTGAGCCCTTTCCGGTCGCGTTCATCGACATCCGCATGCCGCCCGGCATCGACGGCAAGGAAACCGCCAAGCGCATCCGTGCGATCGACCCCGACATCAACATCGTCATCGTCACCGGCTATTCCGATTTCTCCCCGCTCGAAATCAGCCGCGCCGCCGGTCCCGCCGACAAGATCTTCTACATCGCCAAGCCGTTTCAGGTGGAAGAGGTCGTCCAGACCGCGACCGCGCTGGGCAAGCGCTGGGAAGTCGATCAGCGGCTCGCGCAGGCCATGGCGCTGCTCGAAGAGCAAAAGGCCGAGCTGGCCGCCAATGAGAGCAAGGCCAGCCACCTCGCCAATCACGACAGCCTGACCGACGCACCCAACCGGCTCGCCTTCATGCGCGCGCTGACCGATCATGTGCGTGGTCCCGACACCTTCGCGATGGCGATGATGGACCTCGACCGGTTCAAGCTGGTCAACGACACGTTCGGCCATCTCGCGGGCGACGAGCTGATCCGTATGATGTGCACGACCATAGAAGGCGCAGTGCCGCCGGGCGGCTTTGTCGCGCGCCTTGGCGGCGACGAGTTCGCGGTGCTGATGAAGGTGGCGGGCGAGGGCGAGGCGATCGAGGCCGTCGAACGACTGCTGCTCGCCTGTGCCAAGACCTTCACCGTGTTCGGCCATTCGGTGCAGGGATCGGCCTCGGCCGGTCTCGTCATCATCGAACCGGGGATGAAGCATGATCCGATCGACGTGATGCGCCGCGCCGACCTGTCGCTCAACGAAAGCAAGCGCGCCGGTCGCGGTGTCGTGCGCGTGTTCGATGAGAGCATGGACGAATCGATCCGCTTCCGCCGCCAGATCGAGGGCGGACTCTCGCAAGCCATCGCCAATGGCGAACTGCGCCTCGTCTATCAGCCGATCGTCGCGCGCGACCGGCTTGAGATCGTCGCATTTGAAGCGCTGCTCCGCTGGAACAGCCCCGAATATGGCCCGATCTCGCCCGGCATGTTCATCCCGATCGCCGAGGAATCGAACCTGATCCACGAGCTGGGCGACTGGGTGCTCGATGAATCGCTCAAGATGCTGGCGAAATGGCCGGGCCAATATGTCTCGGTAAACTTCTCGCCGCGCCAGTTCCGCCGTCAGAATTTC
>JBHYGP010000148.1:0-4987 GCA_051858935.1 Sphingomonas sp. | reverse complement strand
GATGCGCGACCGGGATCGAGATCGTCTCACCCGCATCGTAGCGGCTGGTGAAGATCGACTGGCTGTTCTCGACCGTCAGGTCGACGTCGCGGCACACGAAGTTGAGGCCGGAATTGCGCATCAGCGCGCCGGGCAGCAGACCGGTCTCGGTCAGCACCTGAAACCCGTTGCAGATGCCGATCACCGGCACGCCGCGATTCGCCGCATCGACCACCGCACGCACCACCGGCGATCGCGCCGCGATCGCGCCGCAGCGCAGATAGTCGCCATAGGAAAAGCCGCCCGGTAGCGCGATCAGGCCAAGCCCGTCGGGCAGGTCGCTCTCGCCATGCCAGACCATCGCCGGCTTGGTCCCGGTCACGCTTTCGATCGCCACCGCCAGATCGCGGTCGCAGTTGGAGCCGGGGAAGACGATGACGGCGGTCTTCACTGCTTTTCCACCCGGTAGTTTTCGATCACCGTGTTCGCGAGCAGCTTCTGGCACATCGCGTCGATATCGGCGTCGCTGGTGCCATCGGCGACGTCGAGCTCGATCAGCTTGCCGACGCGCGCCTCGCCCACCCCCGAAAATCCGAGCGAGCCCAGCGCATGCTCGATCGCCTTGCCCTGCGGGTCCAGCACGCCGTTTTTGAGGGTGACGACGATGCGCAGCTTCATGGGGATTCCTCCGGGGATTTGCCGCGCCCTATGGGCCGATCGCTTCGCAGGTTCAAGATTTCATCGCCCATTTACCCAGCTTTGCGACACTCGGCTTTGCCGAGTCGCCGCCGCGGGGGCGGGCCTTGGCGTGGAGTAAGGCGTAATGGCATTTCTGGCGATCACCCTGTTCGTCGCACTGGCGGCGTTTGGCAGGGACTATTTCGGGTGGAGCGACCCGAGCGGACAGGTTCAGATCGCGCTGATCTGTTCCTTCATCTTCGGGATTATCGCGGGCCTGAAGGCGAAGGGGTAAGCGTCGCGTTGTCTCCCCAACTCCCCTCCCTGAAAGGGAGGGGGCGGGGGTGGGTGCGCGCGTCTGCGCGCCGAAAAGACTCTAACAGGCCGGGCGGCAAAACGGCGGCAATCGGGGCATCGAGCCCCGCTTGCCGCTAAACCCACCCCTTGCCCCTCCCTTTCAGGGAGGGGCATTGGAAGTGAACCTTACTTCCCGCGCTTCTTGCGGTGGGTCTCGAGGTCCAGCACCGCCGAATCGGCGCCCTCGGGGAGCAGCCCCAACCGGCGCGCGACTTCCTGATAGGCTTCGACTTCGCCGCCCAGGTCGCGGCGGAACCGGTCCTTGTCCAGCTTTTCGCCGCTCGCCATGTCCCACAGGCGGCAGCCATCGGGGCTGATCTCATCGGCCAGGATGATACGGGCATAGCCGTTCTCGTCGAAGATCCGCCCGAATTCGAGCTTGAAGTCGACCAGCCGGATGCCGATCCCGGCGAACAGGCCCGACATGAAATCGTTCACCCGAATGGCCATATCGGCCATGTCGTGCAGCTCTTCCTGCGCGGCCCAGCCGAAGCACAGGATATGCTCGTCGGTGACCATCGGGTCGCCCAGCGCATCGTCCTTGAAATAATATTCGACGATCGTACGCGGCAGCTGAACGCCTTCTTCCAGCCCGAGCTTCTTCGCCAGCGATCCGGCGACGACGTTGCGCACCACCACCTCGATCGGGACGATCTCGACCTGACGGATCAACTGCTCGCGCATGTTCAGGCGGCGGATGAAGTGGGTCGGGATGCCGATATTGCCGAGCAGGGTGAAGATATGCTCGGAAATCCGGTTGTTGAGCACGCCCTTGCCGTTGATCGTGCCCTTTTTCTGGGCGTTGAACGCGGTCGCGTCGTCCTTGAAATACTGGATCAGCGTACCGGGTTCGGGGCCTTCATAGAGGATCTTGGCCTTGCCCTCATAGATCTGGCGGCGGCGTGCCATGGCGTTCGGGGTCCTTCAGAAACGCGGTGCCCCGGCGGCACGGTCGCGCGTCGCCGGGGCTGTAGGGGCGGGCCTATATCGGAAGCCAGCCCTGCGTGCAATCAATCGCTGGTCGGCGGAATGACCGGTTTGCGGCGTCGGCGCCAGCGCATTCCCAGCCAGATCAGCGGACCGAACACCAGCACCCATGGAGCCAGGACGATGACGATGGTCAGCAACCCGCGCAGCCCGATCAGGAACAGGCTTCCCGAATCCGCAAATGTGTCGCCAAGCTGCGCGCCGAACCCGCCCGCTTCGGCGGCCTGGGCGTTGTAGCCGATCTCGATCGTCGAGAAGGCGACCCGACCCTTGAGCTCGGCGAGCCATGCCTTGCCCTGATCCAGCTCCTCCTGCGCCTCGGCCACCGCGCGTTCGGCGGCGACGAGGTCGGCAACGCTACCCTGCCGCGTGCGCAGGATTTCGGTGAGACGGCTGACCAGCAATTCGCGCTGGCGGATGCGCGCCTCGGCGTCGACCATCTGCTTGGACACATCCTCCGCCTCGATCGCGGTGTCGACCGGGCGGCCGCCCTTGTCCGATGCGGCCTTATTGAGCGAATCGAGGAAGGTGCGCGCGCTCTTGCTCTCGACGCGCAGCTTGAGCGAGCCTTCCCCCCGCTCGGCCTCGCCGCCCGAGCGCTGCAGACCACCGACCTGGCAGCGCGCCGGCCCCATCTTGTCGCACAATGCGACATGCGCCTGTTGCAGCGCGGCGATGGCGTCGCCCGGCAGGCGATAGCCGACGCGGTAGATATAGGCGATGCGGGGCAGGGTGACAGCGATCGGTTCGGTCGCGGCTCCGGGCGAAGCGGCGGCGCCGGGCTACGCCTCCATGGGTTCAGCCATCTCGGCGGCAGCGACCTCCTCACGCGCGACGCCGGACTGGCTGGCCTCGCCACATCCGGCGAGCAACGCCAGCCCCAACAGCATCGGCGATCGCGTCCACATCCGGCTCATTGGCATCCCTCCTGCGACGTCGGCGCCCCACTCCGGCGCTGGCGATATCACACCATGAAGGAGGGAATTGAGCAACGCCCCATTTCAGCCACAATCTGACGCGGCCGATTCAGCCCGGATTATCGTCCCGGTTGAACCAGCGCTGGATCGCGTTGCGGCGCTCGGGTTCGCCCTGCTCGCGATAGGGATCGTCGTCCTCATCCTGAGCGGGTGCAGCGGGGCTGCTGGTTCCGTGGATCAGCACGCGCAGCAGCAGCACCGCGACGACCATCAGCAACAGCCACGGGCCGACCGATGCCAGCACCTGCGCGATCCCCGCGGCGGATGCGACCAGCTTGTCGCCCGCATCGCGGAAGCTTGCGTCGGCCGATCCGTTGATGCCGGGCGCGGGAGTACCCGAGGCATAGGTGATGAGCACCGGGGCGGTCGCCATCGTCTCGCCGCTATCGGCCTCCGACTCGGCGATCACGTCGAGAGCGGTCTGCAGCCGCCGCGCGCGGTCCTGCTGGACGGGGTCGTTGCTCGTCTGGGCATTGGCGAGCTGCTCGCGCAGCCGCCCGACCAGCGCATTCGACCGCGCGGTCGCAGTGGCATCGGCACCCGTGATCTCGGTCTCGACCAGCGCGCCGCTGGCACCGACCACGACCTTTGTCGCCGCCTCACCGAAATTGCGCGCGACGGATGGATCGATGCGGAAGGTGAGCGTCGCCGCGATCCGGTTCGCCTCATCGACGCGATAGCGCAGCGACAGGATGCGGCAGCGCGCCGGGCCGAGCTTGTCGCAACCTGCGGCATGCGATTCGACCACCGCCTTCACATGATTGCCCGGCACCTTGTAGGCATAGCGATAGTCGAACGCCCCGCCGGTCGCAGTCAGCGCGGCGACCGCCTCGTTGCTGATCTTCTCTTGATCCTTTTTGGGCGCGGCATCGCACCCGGCCAGCGCCAGTACCGCCAGCAATCCAGCAACGACTCGCATTCGCTTCCCCCCGCGGTTCGTGGCCGCAACGATAGGCGAGATGGTTAATCGCCGGAAGGGCAAGTCTGCACCGCTGTGCCGAATCGGGAAGCTATCGCTGCGCCAATGCCCACGCGACTTTCGCCTGCCCCGCAAAGATGTTGCGCCAGCTTTCGGCCTCCCGCGCCGCGCCAGCGCCGAAATCGCGATAGGCGGCGATGCGCGCCGAGGCATTGCGCCCCGCTTCGCGGAAATGGCTGCGCGCCTCGGCCAGGTCGATGCGCCCTTCCAGCAGGGCGGCGGCCAGCGACCAGTCGCCATTGATGCGATAGGGATGGCCGGCCGGATAGGCCGCAGCATAGATCGCGCGCGCCTCGCGATACAGCGCCACCGCCTCGGCATGGCGGCGCTGTTTGGTCAGGTTATAGGCCAGGCTGACGATCCCGTTGGCGATGGCGGGCGATCCCGCGCGATAGGCCGCCCGGCGAATGTCGAGCGCGCGCCGCAATGCCGTCTCGGCTCCCTGCACGTCGCCCGCCGCCGTCAGCGCGTTCGCTAGCGCACCCAGCGCGACTGCAATGTCGGGATGCCCTGCGCGCAGATTGGCTTCCCGCAGCGCCAGCGCGCGGCGCAGGACCGGCACCGCCTCCTGCGGCTTTCCCAGCGTGATCAGCGACGCACCGACATTGACCAGCAACACCGCGATGTGTGGATGTTTGGCCGGCAGCGCGGCTTCATAAATGGCCAGCGCGCGCAGCAGCAGCGGGTGCGCCTCAGCCTCGCGCCGCTGTGCGGACAGGTTGATCGACAAATTGGTCAGCGCCGCACCGACTTCGGGGTGCGCCGCGCCGCGCCGGGCGAGCACGCGGTCCAGTATGTCGCGCAGCAGCGGCTCCGCCTCGGCATAGCGCGAATGGGCGTTGAGCAGATTCACCATGTCGTCGACGACATTGTCCTGCGCGTTGCTGTCCGCCGCGCGATACAATGCGAGCGCCGCGCGATATTCGACCAGCGCTGCGTCCGGCGTCTCCACCAGTGTGCTCCCCAGCAATCGCCGGGTCAGCGCCCGGTCGAGATGGCCCGGCGGCAGCGCGCCGTCCGCCGTCGCCAC
>JBHYGP010000147.1:0-5009 GCA_051858935.1 Sphingomonas sp. | reverse complement strand
GATTTCGCGACCGCGATGAGCCATGAATTCAAGACCCCCTTGACCGGCATTCGCGGCGCGCTCGAACTGTTGGTCGACCATGACGCAACCATGCGTCCCGACCAGCGCCGCCGGTTCATCGAAAACGCGATGGCCGACACCGACCGGTTGTCGCGCCTTGTCGGTCGACTGCTGGATCTGTCGCGTGCAGACTTGGCGATCGCGACCGAAAATCCGCAGAGCGACGTCGTCGCGGTCATCCGCGATTTCCGCAGCGAAGCCGAAGCGGCGAGCCTTTCGATCGAATTCGATGCGCCGAGCGGACCGGTGCTGGCGCGGGTCCTGCCCGAAACCCTGGCGACCGTTCTGGCGACACTGGTCGAGAATAGCCGGCAGGCCGGCGCGACCTGCATCCAGATCTGTATTGCGATCAGCGACACCGTTGTTTCGATCGATCTGATCGACAATGGCGACGGGGTTGCCGCGTCCGATCGTGATCGAATCTTCGAAGCCTTTTTCACCGGCCGTCGCGCGCAGGGAGGAACGGGACTCGGACTTTCCATTGCCGCTTCGCTGCTTGGCGTGACCGGCGGGACGCTGTCGCTTCTGGACACGCAGGACGGAGCGGCGTTCAGGATCACGGTTCCGCGGGTTGCGGGCGCGGATTGAAGCGCGGCAGCCATGCGCCTGGCACCGTCGGACCCCATTCCCATCCGACCGGGGCGCGGCACCATTCGCTCCGCAAGCCTCGACTCGCACCTGAACTCGCTGCACCGTCAACGCGATGGTGAAAGCGATTAGGTCGCGAAACTGACGAAGTTACGCGGAACGCGGTTCATCCTGTCAGCTTCGGACGGTTTTTGCGCGGTGACGGCGGGGCGGGGCTGACGAAGCTGACAGAAATGCGGGTGTGTAAGGCGGGGTGTCAGGTTCGCGCCGTGGGCTGCCGAGGTGCTGCGGCGGGGCGATCGACGGGGTCAAAGAGCGGTCGGGGTGCGACTGGCAGATGAGAACATATCGGGTCCAACATTGCAAGGACAGTCTTGGCCTTACGGCAGAAAGACATTGCGTTTCCTACAGGAGAGCTAATCATCCTGTTCAATGTCAACGAACAAGAGTTGCTTTCCACGGCCTCGGCGAACCCTTACGATCACATCGTGATTCACCATCGGGCCGATCAAGTCATCGACCGCTTCACTTAGTCCGCTTACCCGCCGAGTTCCGCCATCGACAGCAATCTCTAGCCAGTCTTTATCTAGGTCGAGAGCTCTGAGGTTGCCGCGCAAGACGGTCTCAGAGCCCTCTGTAGTCGAGGGTGACGTTTGAGGCCGTAAGGTCTGAGAGATGATCTTTCGAGAATCGGGCGATAAAATAACCGGGCCACTGTCTCCCGCTCCGCGAATTTCCATCTGGGAAAAACTATTTCCAGATGGGGCTAAATTCCGGGTCATTTTTAGAAAAGTTTGACGATAATCAGGTTTGGTGACTATTTCTTGAAGTCCAACACTTGGATCTTCGCTGCACGCTTTAACAATCTGCAGGAATTTTGCCGTGAGCGCCTCGGGTTCAATCTGGTCGCCCGGAAACAAATCTGGCTGATCCGATTTCTGCACAGCGACAGCAAATTGATAGCTCCCCGGAACGCTTTGAAAGAGCCAAGGACGATAGCGGTCTTGAATTTCTTTTGCCGCCGCTCCCCTTATGCGCAGGGGGGCGTCAATAAGGTATTCTACCGTTCGGTAGAACAGGTTCTGAACTATCTGTACTTTACTAAGTATCAGGTCGAGTGGGGCGCCTCCTGTGACGATTTCTCCCCCTTTGACTGAAACCAAAACTTGCCCGGATACGAACGAAACGCCAGATTCTTTCTGTGCTTGCTCATTCCATATGGCTTGGATCAACTCCCGGAGGTCTTGCCGCGCAAACGTTGGTAAGTCAGCGCTGCCGAACGCCTCATGGGCGAACTGCTCGGCGCATTCTAGGTTACCTGCTTTGTACCAAAGTGAGGTGGCGCTGATGGCGAGAATGCCGCGAGTGCGAGGTTTGGATGCGTCAACCGTGCGAAATGCGGCAGCTTCCTCGCGGGCTGCTTTCGCGAATAGCAATCGTGCCTCGTCGTGATCCCCTCGCTTTAGAGCATCGTGCGCACGACTGGCGGCGCTCATTTCAGATCAGCGCACAATATTCGAGATTGAGCGAAACCGACCACAACCGCCATCGCAGGCAAATTGGAATTTCCGTTTGCAGCCTGCTTAAGTTTTGTGACGAGACGGGTATCTAAGATTTTGTGATTTGCGTCGGCTGTCCCCGAAATTTCCAGTCTGATGGCTGTCTCTAGATCCTCAGGATCGGTGCCCGGTAGATCCACATAGTAGTCCGCTCCAGTGCGCGTTTCTGCACGACGAATGGCCACCAAGCCGCGCGAGAGTTCAACACTTGCGAGGGCTAACCCGCACGCCCCTGCTTCGGTAGCGTCGGTTTCGTTGGCCCAAGCGCCTTTGAGGGCGCTGTCTGTTTCCACCCACACTACGTCCACGTCTGACGTGTTCCCATTTTCGGTTACTGACATCGTGAGCGGAGAAGTGTGATCCCGGTCTAAGCAGACCCGAGCAGCTTCCTCATATGAGAGACCTACGCCGTCGCTCACTCCAGGATGTCGTATCGACAAGTTCAAAAATGGCAGCGTCGAATTCATGCTCCCCCCTCACGAGAGAGTATTCAAGGTCAAACGATGTTGTCCACAGAATTGAACTGTTTATCCCGCAGCCTTAGCCAACCCCCGCGAAATCTGCACCGCCGCGTTCAGCCGCGCCCTCGGCGTCGCGAACGCGCGTGAGACCACCAGCTTCATGTCCGGGCGCAGCTTTGCCGTGCCGTCCAGGCGCTCGACATAAGCCAAAAGCCCCTCGACGCTGGGGAATTTGTCTTCGTGGAAGGTGACCAGCGCGCCCTTTGGGCCGACGTCGATCTTGGCGATGCACGCCTTTTTGGCGTTCAGCTTGGCCTCGATCAGCAGCAGGAGGTTTTCGGTCTCCTCGGGCAGCTTGCCGAAGCGGTCGATCATTTCGGCGGCGAATTCCTCGATCCCTGCGCGGTCCTCGACATCGTTGAGGCGGCGGTAGAGGCCCATGCGCAGGTCGAGGTCGGGGACGAAGCCTTCCGGGATGAGGATCGGCGCGTCGACGGTGATCTGGGGCGAGAGGTCGCGGGGGCGGTCGCTGGCCATGCCGCCGGCCTTGGCGTCCATGATCGCCTCTTCCAGCATCGACTGATAGAGTTCGTAGCCGACTTCCTTGATGTGCCCGGACTGTTCGTCGCCGAGCAGATTGCCGGCGCCGCGAATGTCGAGATCGTGGCTGGCGAGTTGAAACCCTGCGCCCAGCGATTCGAGGTCGGAGAGGACTTTGAGGCGCTTTTCGGCGGCTTCGGTCATCTGCCGCTGGGGGGCGGTGGTCATATAGGCATAGGCGCGGGTCTTGGCCCGGCCGACGCGGCCGCGCAGCTGGTAGAGCTGGGCGAGGCCGAACTTGTCGGCGCGGTTGACGATCATCGTGTTGGCGCTGGGGATGTCGATCCCGGATTCGATGATCGAGGTGGAGACGAGCACCTCGTATTTCTTGTCGTAGAAGGCGGACATGCGCTCCTCGACCTCGCTCGGCGCCATCTGGCCGTGCGCGACGACGTAGCGGATTTCGGGCACTTCCTCGCGCAGGAATTTCTCGACATCGGGCAGGTCGGCGATGCGCGGAGTGACGAAGAAGGACTGGCCGCCGCGATAATGTTCGCGGAGCAGGGCTTCGCGCAGGACCACGGGATCCCAGGGCATGACATAGGTGCGCACCGCGAGGCGATCGACGGGCGGGGTCTGGATCACGGACAGCTCGCGCAGGCCCGACATCGCCATTTGCAGCGTGCGGGGGATGGGGGTGGCGGTGAGGGTGAGGACGTGGACGTCGGCCTTGAGGCCCTTTAGCCGCTCCTTGTGGGTGACGCCGAAGCGCTGTTCCTCGTCCACCACGACCAGGCCGAGGCGCTTGAATTCGATCCCCTTGGCGAGGACGGCGTGGGTGCCGATAACGACGTCGAGCGTGCCGTTTTCGAGGCCCTCCTTGGTCGCCTTGGCCTCGGCAGCGGGGACGAGGCGGGAGAGGCGGCCGATGCGCAGCGGGAACCCTTCAAACCGGGCGACGAAGTTGGTGTAATGCTGGCGGGCGAGCAGGGTGGTGGGGCAGACGATCGCGACCTGATAGCCGGCCATCGCCGCGACGAAGGCGGCGCGGAGAGCCACCTCGGTCTTGCCGAAGCCGACATCGCCGACGACGAGCCGGTCCATCGGGCGGCCGGCGGCGAGATCGTCGAGGGTTTCGCCGATGGCGCGTTCCTGATCGTCGGTCTCGCTGAACGGGAAGCGGTCGACGAATGCGGGGTAGGCGCCGGGATCGGGGTCGATGACCTCGCCCGGGCGGACGGCGCGGGCGGCGGCGGTGGCGATGAGTTCACCCGCGATTTCGCGGATGCGCTCCTTCATCTTCGACTTGCGGCGCTGCCACGCTTCGCCGCCGAGGCGGTCGAGGGTCGCGCCCTCTTCGGACGAGCCGTAGCGGGTGAGGACTTCGAGATTTTCGACCGGGACGTAGAGCTTGTCGCCGCCGGCATAGGAGAGCGCGACGCAATCGTGCGGTGCCTTTTGCACCGGGATTTGCGTGAGCCCTTCGTAGCGGCCGATGCCGTGTTCGGCATGCACGACGAGGTCGCCGGGGGAGAGGGTGGCGAGTTCGGCGAGGAAGGCGTCGGTCGACTTCTTGCGCTTGTTGCGGCGGATCAGCCGGTCGCCGAGCATGTCCTGTTCGGTCAGCAGCGCGATGTCGGGCGCGGTGAAGCCGTGGTCGAGGGGGAGGACGGTGAGGGCGACATTGGCGGAATCGCGCCCGCCCGCTGCGGCGCCGAGTGCTTCCTGCCAGCCATCCGCCAGCACGGTGCTGGTCAGGCCGTGGTCGGCGAGCAGGCCCTTGAGGCGCTCACGCGAGCCG
>JBHYGP010000146.1:12570-14838 GCA_051858935.1 Sphingomonas sp. | reverse complement strand
CTCGACCTTGTCGTACCACGGCGCCAAGTCGGCATAACGGATCGGCCAGTCGGTGCCATTGCCGTCGCGGCGGTTGGCGTCGAAGTCGTAATCCGACCAGCGATAGGATTGCCGCCCCCAGGTCAACGAGCGCCCACCCAGATTATAGCTGCGGAACCAGTTGAACGCGGTGCCCTCTTCCGTCGCGTAAGGGTTTTCGGCGTCGTTGACGAAATGCGGCTCGGTAAACTCGGTGAAGTGGCGGTTGCTGCGCTGGACCGGATAGTCGCGCGCATATTTCTCGGCATCGCCGATACCCCGGAACGGCATGTCCCACGGTGCCTTCGTCTCGTTCACATAGCCGGTCTGGTGCGCGATCATCGGCCCGCGCTCGAGCATCAGGACCTTGAGCCCCGCCTCGGCCAGTTCCTTGGCCGCCCAGCCGCCGGTGATGCCGGAGCCGACCACGATCGCATCGAAGTGCATAGTGTCCGCCATCAGCCGAAATCCACCGCGGTCCAGTCACTCGAATAGGCGCGGTCGTCCGGCTTCACTGGGACTGCAGGGTCGAACCGTCCCGGCGTCAGTTCGTAGCGCAGTTCCTGCGCGCCGCCGGTTTGCGAGGTGTAGTAGCCAGTCAGGATCAGCCCCTTCACCGTCTTCCACGGATGATCCTTCGCAGCGAATGCCTCGGCATCGAACCGCGCGAGGATCGCGGCGCGGCGCGCTTCGGGCTTGCCCATCCAGTCGCCATTGGCCGCACGGTCGAGCTCGGCCTCGACCCAGTCGAGGTGGCGCAGACTGCCGTCGCTGCGGCGATAGCCTTGGAGACTGGCCGGCATGGAGTCCGCCGCAACCGGAGCACGGCTCTTGTCGAGGCCGTGCGCGAGCGCGAGGATCACGAAGTCCCCCACCCCCACATCCCCCGCGCCCGGGGTGGCCGTGCGCGGAATCACCAACTGGCTGATGTCGCGGATCATCGTGCGCTGGCGGTCGCTCGGTGCGTCGGCATCATCCTGCTTCGACAGCGTCGCGACGACGGCGGGCATCCCTACCACCGCCGCGAGCAACGCCACGCCCCCGCCGAATTCGCGCCGTGTCCAGCCCGCCTGACCCATGTTCTACCCTCTCCGCGCCGGTTCTTGCCGGCTCTGATTCCGGCTGATATCAGAATGTATATTCTATTTCCAGCAGGAGAGGCACGGATGCTTAGACTATCGCGCATGATGGAACTGGGCACCCCCGCGCCCGATTTCGCGCTGCCGGATACCGAGGGGCGCACGGTCCAGCTGGCGGATGTTGCCGGCCCGAATGGGCTGGTCGTCGCCTTCATCTGCAACCACTGCCCGTTCGTGCTGCACGTGATCGACGGCTTCGTGGACTTTGCGCGCGAGGTTCAGGCGCGCGGCATCGGGGTCGTGGCAATCTCGTCCAACGACATCGTCGAATTTCCCGAAGACGATTATGCACACATGAAGCTGTTCGCGGCCGAGCGCGGTTTCCCCTTCCCCTATCTCCATGACGCGGACCAGCAGGTCGCGATCGCGTACGAAGCGATCTGCACGCCGGATTTCTTCATGTTCGATTCTGACCTGCGCCTGTTTTACGCGGGCCAGTTCGACGCCAGCCGTCCCAAGATCAACCGCCCGCCCGTGCCGGGCCTGCCGCCGCTGCGCACCGACCTCCTTGTGACCGGCGAGGATATGCGCCGTGCGGCCGACGCGCTGCTGGCTGGCGATCCTCCGCCCCAGCCGCAGCGACCGAGTGCGGGCTGCTCGATCAAGTGGCTCGAGGGGAACGCGCCGACATGGGCGTGATCGCGAACCGCATCTGGCTGCCGTCCGCAGCCGTCGTGCCGCAGGAGCGCGGAACCGATTATTTCGCGCCGGTCGATGGCGCAGACTGGTCGGACGGGTTCGGCTGGCATCGCGGCTTCTTCTCCAGCTTTCGCCTCCGCGCCGGGCGCGACGCATGGTTTCACTTTCCCTTGCCCACCCCGGTGCTGCGCGAGGGGCGGCAACAGGCGCTGGCCGAGGTCTCGCTGCTGTGGGAAGTCACCGACGGCGCGCGGATCCACTGGCTGGTGCTGCAGCATGGCGGGATGGACCGCATTCCGCTGACCGAGCGGGAGACCGAGCCGGACAGCGTGGCCGTACCGTTCGATCCGCCGGAACAATGGCGGCAATTTTATCCGGCGTCGGCGCGGCGGCTGACCACCATCGCGTTCGATCCGCTGCTGCCGCTGCGCTTCGGGGTGCAGCTGTGCGTCGGGGTCACCGCGCCGGAGCG
>JBHYGP010000146.1:0-12560 GCA_051858935.1 Sphingomonas sp. | reverse complement strand
GGGACAATCCGTTTTTATGGCGCGGGCGCGGGGTTCGCCGACCACGACTAACCCCCTGCCCGGCTCCGTGCCAACTTCTCTCGAATAGCCGCCTGCTTCTCCACAGATACATCAAAGCGCCCGACCAGCCACGCCATCGCCGCGCCCGCGATCACGATCAGCGCGGTGACGAACCAGGCGAGCGCGCGCACCTTGTCCTGCGGCATCTGATCGACCGGCACCCCGGCGGGAAAGTCGATGATGCCAAGGAACGACCCGGCGAACAGCGCGACCAGCCCGCTGCCGACCTGAAGCCCGATGAACATGAAGCTGGCGACCAGCCCCTGTTGCGGCTTGCCGGTATTCGCCTCATGCTCGTCACCGATGTCATAGGTGACGGTGTTGAACGGCACGACGTACAGCCCATAGGCCACCCCGCCGAACACGCGGAACGCGAATACGAACGCGCCGATCGCGGCGCTTGCGGGTAGCGGTGACAGCCCGAGCAGCGGTAGCAGCACCGCCCCGGCCTGAAGCACGAAGAACACCGCCAGGCCCGAGATCATCGCCGTGCGCGTGCCGACCAGCTTCATCCATGCCGGCGCGAGGAACATCGCGACCAGCGAACCGATCACCCCCGCGATCAGCAGGCGAGGCGTCCAGCTGCCGTCGAGCTGCCAGAAATAGGTGGCGAGGTGCAATGTCAGCTGGTTCACCACCGAATTGGTGAACAGCACCAGCAGGGCGACCAGCAGCAACAGCCCGACATTGGGCGTGGTGCGGATCGCCGCGACGAGCCGCCGGAACAATTGCGGGAGCGTCTCAGGGGCTTCGCTCGCCACGCTCCGGTCCAGCTGCTCAACCGCCCGCATCCGCGCGCGCGTGCCGAGCAGGCCGATCACCATCAGCCCCGCGCCGCAGATGGCGATGAACAGGCCGAAATCGGGATAGGGCGCCGGGTTGAGCTGCGGCTTGCTGAACCCGCCGCCCGGAACGAAGAACCAGGCGAAGGCAACGTAGGGGACGGTCAGGATCGCCAGCTGATTGCCCATGTTGCGCATGACCGCGACGATGTTGCGCTCGCCGGTTTCGCGGGTCAGCTCCCCGCCCATCGCATAGGCCGGCACGGTCCAGAACGAGATGCCGACCCGCGCGAGCAGCCCGAAGCCGAGCAGCCAGGCGAAAATCTGCCATTGCTCAAGTCCGCCCGGCACGCGGAACACCATCGCAATGCCTACGGCGAACGGCACAACTGCAGCGGCCATCAGCGTGTGGCGACGCCCGAGCAGCGCGCTGTCCATCCGGTCGGACAGCGCGCCAATATAGGGATCGGCGACCGCATCGAAGACGAGGATGATCGCCAGCGCCGCGCCCAGCAACATGCCGTCGAGCCCGACGACCTGGGCATAGAAGAACAGGACGAAGGCGTCCCATGCAAAGCTCTTGATCAACTCCGGCATGGCGCACGCCATGAAGGCGAAGCGGGTCGGCCAGCCGAGCGGCGGCAAGGTCCCTGCGCGCTCAGCCTCCAACATCAGCCGATCCCCATGATACGCTTGTTCAGCGCCCGGTCGGTCCCGCCCGCCGCGAAATCGTCGAACGCGTGTTCGGTGACGCGGATGATGTGGCGGTCGATGAACGGTGCGCCTTCCGCCGCCCCCTGTTCGGGGTGCTTGAGCGCGCATTCCCATTCGAGCACCGCCCAGCCGGCAAAATCATACGCCGCCATCTTGGAGAAGATGCCGCCAAAATCGACCTGTCCGTCGCCGAGCGAGCGGAACCGGCCCGGGCGATCGACCCAGCTCTGATAGCCGCCATAGACCCCTGCCCGCCCGCTCGGGCGGAACTCGGCGTCCTTGACGTGGAAGCATTTGATGCGCTCGTGATAAATGTCGATGAACGCCAGGTAATCGAGCTGTTGCAGCACGAAATGGCTGGGGTCGTAGAGGATGTTGGCGCGCGGATGGTTGCCGACCCGCTCCAGGAACATCTCGAACGTCACCCCGTCGTGCAGATCCTCGCCGGGATGGATTTCGTAGCCGATATCGACGCCCTCATGGTCGAAATGGTCGAGGATCGGGCGCCAGCGGCGCGCCAGTTCGTCGAACGCGTCCTCGACCAAACCGGCCGGGCGCTGCGGCCAGGGATAGACATAGGGCCAGGCGAGCGCGCCGGAGAAGCTGGCATGGGCGGTGAGGCCAAGGCGGCGGCTGGCGGTCGCGGCCTTCTTCACCTGATCGACCGCCCATTCCTGCCGCGCCGCCGGATTGCCGCGCACATGCTCGGCCGCGAACCCATCGAACTGCGCGTCATAGGCGGGATGGACTGCGACCAGCTGCCCCTGAAGATGCGTCGACAGCTCGGTGATCGCGAGGCCGTGCGATGCGGCGATGCCCGCCACTTCGTCGCAATAATCCTGACTCTCCGCCGCGCGGTCGAGGTCGAACAGGCGCTTGTCCCAGCTCGGAATCTGGATGCCCTTGTACCCGAGCGAGGCGACCCATGCCGCGATGCTGTCGAGCGAATTGAACGGCGCGGCATCGCCTGCAAATTGGGCGAGGAAGATGCCCGGTCCTTTGATGGTTTTCACGTCCGCTCTCCTCAAATCGTCAGATCGACCCAGCCCGCTTCGTCGCGGCTGGCGGTCACTGCGGTTTCGATGAACGCCATGCCGCGCAGGCCCTCGGCGACATCGGGCAGTAACGGTGCGGCCTTGCCGCGCAGCTGCGCCGCAAAGTCGCGGTACAGGTTGGCGAAGGCTTCCAGATATCCCTCGGGATGCCCGCCCGGCGTGCGCGTGCGCGCGCGGGCATCGGCGCCGAGCGAGGCATCGCCGGCGCGAACGATCGCGGTGCGTCCGTCGATGCTGTGCAGCGTCAGGGCGTTGGGCGTCTCCTGCCGCCACACCAGCCCGCCCTTGTCGCCATAGACGCGGATGCGAAGGCCATTGAGCTCCCCCACCTCGATCTGCGAGGCAAGCAGCACGCCGCGCGCGCCATTGTCGAAACGCAGCAAGATCGAGCAGTCATCGTCGAGCGCGCGGCCCGGGACCACCGCCGCCAGATCGGCAAGCAGCCGCGTGACGCGCAGCCCGGTGACGAACTCGGCGAGCTGAAAGGCATGGACGCCGATATCGCCGATGCATCCGCCCGCGCCCGACCGCGCCGGATCGACACGCCATTCCGCCTGTTTCCCCTCGGCGGGACCCGCGAGCCAGCCCTGCGGATATTCGACCACGACCTTGCGCACCGTGCCGATCACGCCCGCCGCGACCCGCGCCCGCGCCTCACGCACCAGCGGGTAGCCCGAATAGGTGTAGGTCAGGCCATAGGGCCGCCCGGCCTGCGCGACGAGATCGGCCAGTTCGCGCGCCTGCGCGAGTGAGGCAGTCATCGGCTTGTCGCTCATCACCGCCACCCCGGCGGCCAGCGCCGCGCGCGCGGCGGGAAGGTGATGATGGTTGGGGCTCACGATCGACACGAAATCGATCCCGTCATCGCGCGCAGCCTCCGCCGCGAACATCGTGGCGAGGTCGGGATAGGCGCGCTCGGGGTCGATGCGGTAGTCGGCGGCGGCGGCGCGCGAGCGGCCCGGATCGCTGCTGAATACGCCCGCGACCAGCTCGATCTCGCGGTCCAGTTCCGCCGCGATGCGGTGGATCGGGCCGATAAACGCCCCCGGCCCGCCGCCGATCATCCCCATCCGTAGCCGCATCGCCCTCTCCCGTTACAGACCGGTGCCAGCGATCACGGCGACGTCCACCGTCAGCGCCAGCCCTGCGTCTTCGGCTGTCCGCGCGACGCGAACCGCGACCGTGTCGCCGATATCGCTCCACCCGCCATCGCTCCAGCGCTGGAACCGTCGCCGGACCAGCGGAATGCGCACGCGCTGTGCCTCGCCCGGTTGCAGCATGACTTTGGCAAAGCCGACCAGCGCAACCTCGGGCGTATCGCGATAGAGCTGGACCACATCGCTCCCGGCGCGTTCGGCGATGTTGCGCACGGTGACGACCACCGCGCCATTCTCGACTGCCGCATCGCTCCACGCGAACCGGGCATAGCCCATGCCCGCACCCAGCGTATGCCGTGCGCGCCGCCCGGCGGCGATGATGCCGCGATGGCCGAACCGCACGCCATCGCGATAGGGCAGCTGGCCATCGGCATCGGGTTTTAGCGCATAGCCGGGATAGTCGCCCTCATCGCGCGCAATCACCACCGGCATCCGCCCGCCCGGCTCACGATCGCCGGCGAGCACCTGTGCGATCGCCGCGGCAAAGCCCTCACCCGGATACCAGGCGCTGATCAGCGCGGCGGCGCGATCCTCCCACGCGGTGTCAAAGGCATGGCCGACATTGGCGACGATGACGGTGCGCGGATTGGCCGCAGTCACCCGCTCGATCAGCTCGATCTGATCGGCGGCAAGCTTCGTGTCGGGCCGGTCCTTGCTCTCGACGCTGGAGTCGGAGGTTTCACCGACCATCAGCACCACGGCATCGGCGCGGCGCGCGGCGGCCTCGGCGGCGGCGAGCAATTCTTCGCGGCTGCCCGGTGCGCGGATACCGTACCACAGGCCATGGACGCGCGCGGGGTCGAAGCTGAATTCGACCACCACCTCGACCTGCTTGCCCGCGGTCAGTTCGAGCTCGGCAACCGCGGAATCCCCTGCCTTGAGCACGCCCATCACGTCACCCGGCGGGCATTCGGTCGTCGCGACGATCGCGCGTCCATCGACCCGCATGCGCGAGACGCCGGTCGCGCCGAGGTGAAAGCGATGCAGGCCATCGCGGTCAGGCGTGTAGATACCGCTCGCCCGGATCGATCCGCCTGCGGCGAACCGCGCCTGTTCATGGACGCCGACGAACCACACCAGCGAATTGGTGTCACGGGTCTCGCTCGACAGCGGCGCCCCCGAGCAATCGCGGTTCTCGAAATAGTCGACGGTCATGCCGCGCATGCAGCAATCGCCCAGATCGCGCGTGGGACGCACCGGCATGCCGGGCAGGCGCGGCGCAGGGTCGACACCTGGCTCGAAGATGATGGGACAATGCCCACCGAACCGCGCGCGGATCGCATCGACTGGCGAGGCAAGGTCGGGGGACACCGAAATCTTGGCGAAGGTGCCACCTTGAAAGCATGGCGCGGCGGCGTTGGGACCGATCACCGCCAGCGTGCCGACGGCGTCAGGCTCCAGCGGCAGCAGCGCCCCCTCGTTGCGCAGCAGGACGAAGCCAGCCGCCGCCGCCTCGACCAGCAGGTCGTCGATCGCGGCATCGGCCAGCGGCGTGCGCTTCGTTCCCGTTGCGCGGCGGGCGAGACCGGCGACCCGCGTCGCCGCATCGTCGATCCGCGCGCGCGTGACCTTGCCCGACGCGACCGCCCCAGCGGACTTCTGTCCCAGAAACCGCGCAGGGCCGGGCATTTCGAGATCGAGGCCTGCATTCAGCGTCGGCTCGGTCGAATGCGTGCCGAACCAGTCGCTCATGATCGCGCCACGATAGCCCCACTCGCCCTTCACGACTGTCGTCAGCACATGATGCTGCTCGGCGCAGTGCAGGCCGTTGACGCGGTTATAGGCGGCAAGCATGCCCGCGCACCCGGCCTCCGCCGCGAATTCGAACGGCAGCAGATAGACTTCGCGCAACGTCCGCTCGTCAACGCGGACATCGACCGTGTCGCGGTCGGTCTCGCTGTCGTTGCAGACGAGGTGCTTGGCGACCGATGCGGTGCCAGTGGATTGCAGCCCCGCGATCCAGCTTGCGCCGAGAATGCCGGCGAGCAGCGGGTCTTCGGAGAAATACTCGAACGCGCGCCCGGCAAGCGGGCTGCGTGCCAGATTGATGTTGGGGGCGAGCACTGCATCGACCCCGCGGCCGACCGCCTCTTGCCCGACCAGCGTCCCTATGCGCCGCGTCAGATCGACGTCCCAGCTCGCCCCCAGCGCCGTGGCGCAGGGAGACAGGCGCGCAATGTCGCGCTCGTCCACCTTGCCGCTGGCAATGCCCATCGGACCGTCGCTCATCGTGAAGCTCGGGATCCCCGCCTGAGGAATCGCCACCGACGACCACATGGCACCGCCTGCGGTCAGCGAAGCGGCCTGGTCGAGAGTTAGATCTGTCATGAATGCAATCCGTTGCGCCGCGCGCAGACGCACGGCAGGCGGGCTGCGAGGTACGAGCCCGCCACCGCCCGCATGGGGTCAGACGGCAAGCGCCAGCTCCTTGCTGTCCTTGGTCGTCGGGACGAACGGCAGGTAAGACACCCGCATCCGCACCGCGAACTCGATCCGGTGGTTGCCCGGCGCGAGGCCCCCCGGCTTCAGCGCGATGATCCGCGCCTTTTCGCCGAAGTTCCAGCGGTCATCATAGACGGTTTCCATCTCGTCGAGCGTGTAGGCCTTACCGCGGACCGAGAAGCGCACGTCTTCGCGCGCAATCTTCTCGCCATCCACGCTGACCTGGATATCCTCGATCATCGACAGGCCAAGGCCGCGATAATAGGGCAGCCGCCCGAGAAAGGCGAAGCCCACCGCTGCGCCGTCTTCGATCACATTCTCGAAGACCTCGGTGCAGATCATCTTGTTGTCCATCATGGTGCCAGCCCTCCCTTATGCCGCAGCCAGAGCGGCCGGAGCCGGCTCGCCGATCAGTTGCGCAAGCATCACCTGCTGACGGCGGACCTGCTCCACGCTGTCGGGCTCCTGCGCATCCTCGATCCAGCGATTTCCTTCATATTCCGAGCAGATATAGCCGTCATAGCCGCCCTGCTTCAGCACCTTGACGATCTCGTCATAGGGAATCGACGGTTCGACATAATCCGCGGTCATTTCATAGAATTTGCCGTGGATGTTGTGGATGCGGTGCATGTAATCGAGCATCCGCTTCGGTTCGAACGCGGAATTGTGGCGCAGCGTTTCGGCCATCGCGATTGCCGGGCCGACCCCGCCCATCTGCTGGACATTGAGGATCACATATTCGCTGAGGACGCGGTCTTCGTAGGCCTTCTCGACATAGTCCGCGATGTGCTGCGGCACCCCGACGCGCAGGAACTTTTCCTTCCACACCGGCGGGAATTTGAACAGGAACATGCCCATGTCGGGCAGGAAGCCGAGCGCGTCGGAACCGCTCTTTTCAAAGGCTTCCGCATGACGGATGATCCACGGATGGTCGAAGTGCAGCGGCGCATGCACCTCTATCAGGATCTTGATCCCCTTTTCTTCGGCATAAGGCGCGGCGGCGACCAGCACTTCAGGTGCGATCGAGACCAGCGCGCGGATGTACTTCATCCCCAGCCGCGCACCGAAATCGATGTCCTTGCGCACGCTCGCGACCTGTTCGTCGAACGGCATTTCGCGGCCCTTGTAGCGCTTATAGTCGAGCATGAAGTCGTGGCTGACCGGCACGCAGTCGTACTTGGCGATCAGCTGGTGCCAGTTTTCGACCGCGGCATCCTCGACCCCCACCTCGGGCCAGCCCCAGAACGTCTGTTCGCCGATGATCTCGATCCCGTGCGCGCCGAATTCGGCACTGGTTCGGATACAATCTTCCAGGGTCATTTTGCCCTGAAACGTCTCGTTCTGATAGCTGTAGAGGCTTACGCCCCGCTTGATCGTGCCCATAGACCCTCTCACATTTTTTGCGTGCGGCATGGCCGCTTTATCTGCGGCGCAGCGCTTGCGGCGACCGCGCGTTCTAATTAGAACCTTCATTCTATAAAGAGCCGAACGGGTCAAGTTCGAAAGTTCGAGGGGGAGTCACTGCGATGGCGTTCACAGTGACAAAAAGGGGGCGGGTCAGTGTCCGCCCCCTTCCCCCTTTTGAACGGGGCGCGCGTCAGTCGCCGCTAAATCCGGCCGCCTTGTCATGTGGCCTGATCGTCACCTTCCCCGTCGCCGCCCATTCGGTGCCGCGCGCGAACAGGGTCTTGAAGCCGTCATACTGGATCGTGTCCGGCCCGTGGCCCAGCGTGATCGAAAAGACGCGGCCCCTGCCATAATCCTGCACCCAGATCTGCGGGTTGGGCTTGCCCATATTCTGCATCTTGGCGAGGTTTTCGGGAGCGTAAGCCTTGGGGTCGTATTTCGGGCCTGCCCGCTCGGGGTCATAGTCG
This sequence comes from Sphingomonas sp., assembly GCA_051858935.1. Classification (GTDB taxonomy): domain Bacteria; phylum Pseudomonadota; class Alphaproteobacteria; order Sphingomonadales; family Sphingomonadaceae; genus Sphingomonas. The sequence continues at coordinate 4,476 of JBHYGP010000146.1, read as the reverse complement.
GCCGGATCGTCGATCGCCGTCGCCAGCACATGCACCTTCGCGGCGGGATCGAACACCATGTTGGTGTATTTGTCCTCCATGAAGTTCCAGTGATAGCGGCGCAGCCCCTTGGTGATCGGATGCTCGCGATCGACCAGCTCGATGCTGAAGGCGTCCGGCGGCGAGCGCCGACTGACCCCGGGCACCATCACCGCGCCGAGCAGCCGCCGATATTCGGGGATGTCCCGCCCCCAGGTGAAGGACGAGTGATAGGCGACCAGCCCGCCGCCCTCGGCAACATAGCTGTAGAGCGCCTTGAATGCGCCGTCGGACCAGATGTGCTGGTCCTTGTCGCCATAGTTCCAGCGGCTGGAATAATTGAGGATGACGACGTCATACTTCTTGAGCATCGCCAGCGTGCCGTCGTCGAAATCCTCGGTCACGCGGACGTCGAAGCGGCCGGTGTCCTTGAGCTGGGTGCGCAGCCGGTTGTTCACGCCGGTCCAGTCATGCTCATAGCTGTTCTGGCCACTGATGATCAGCACCTTGAGCCGGGCGTCCTTCGGGTTGGCGGGCGTCGCCACACGCTGCACCGTCTCCGGCGGGGCATAGGGAACGTTGTCCACCGTCACCGGTATGTCGGCGACCGGCACCGTCTGTGCCGACGCGGCAACAGCGATGAGGGCGGTGCAGAGCAAGGCTGGCATGACGCGCATGGATCAACTCTCCGGCAAGGTCAGACGGTGGCGGGCCGGCGCGCGCGCTCCATCGGCCAGGCAAGCACGACCAGCGCCTGCAGTGCGAGCAGCACCACCGGCCAGCCATAATAGGACCAGCGGATCGCCGCGCGCGCGGTGTCGCTCACGTCAGTCGGCACATAGCCTGCGGCACCGAGCGAATAAGCAATCGCCGCCGATCCGACCGCCATGCCGACTTTGGTCGCCAGGCTGATCCCGGCCGACAGCAACCCTTCATTGCGCGTGCCAAAGCGCGCTTCGTGATAATCGACCGTCTCCGCCGCCATCGTGAAGATGCCGGTGATGGTGACCGAGGTGACGACCGACGCGGTGATGTAGAGCGCCAGGAACGCCGGCGGGCTGGCCTCGGTCAGTGGCAGCAGCAGGAACAGCGCGACCGCGATCAGGCAGGCGGCAAAGCACCCCTTGCGGATGCCGGTGCGCGCCAGGATCGGCGGGGCGATGAATGCGGCGATCAGCAGCGTGCCCGAAATGGCGGGCAGCAGGATCGAGATCATCCAGGGATGACCCAGCACCTCGATCGCAAAAAAGGCCGTGAGCGAGATCATCGTCCCGAAGCGCACGAAATAGAGCAGCGTAAAGCCGAAGCACACCAGCCAGGCACGGTTGCGCACCATCTCGCCGATCGCGGGCAGCACCGCGAACCGCGGCGAGGCATTGTCCTCGTACCGTTCCTTGCAATTGCGGAAGAGCAGGAACAGCGCGATCAGCGACAGGCCGGCGAACAGGATCGCGGTGGCGAGAAATCCGCGCTGCATGTCCCCGCCGCCGAACAGCCCGACCAGCGGCATCGTCGCAGCGGTGCCGAGAATGACCGAGATCGAGGTGCCGATCGACCGCATCCCGCCGAGCTTCAGCCGCTCGCCGGTATCGGTCGTCATCATCGGCATCAGCGCGGTATAGGGGATCGACCCCAGTGACATCAGAATGCCGAGCGCCTTGAAGGTCAGAAAGGCGTAGATCAGCTTCGCATTCTGCGACCAGTCAGGCACGGTAAAGACGAGGATGAACACCAGCGCATAGGGAATGGCGGTGAACAGGAAATAGGGTCGCGTTCGCCCCCAGCGCGTGCGCGTCTTGTCCACGGCGATGCCGACAAAGATGTCGATGACGGCATCGAGCAGCCGCGCGGCGAGGAAGATCGTCCCCACCGCCGCCGCAGGCAGCATCGCGACATTGGTATAGTAGAAGAGCAGGAACGCGCCCGCCATATTGTAGGCGAGGCTGAAGCCGAAATCGCCCGCCCCATAGCTCAGCCGCTCGGCGAGCGAGAGGCGCGGTCCGCCCGCCGCAGCTTCAGACGCCAAGGGAGGCCACCGTCAGATCATGCAGGTCGGCGAAGATCCGTTCGCCACAAGGGGAAAGCTTCACGGCCGTTCCTTGATAGAAAATGGGGCGGCCGTTTCCGGCCGCCCCAAGGCGGGTTGCCTCAGAAGTCGAGGCTGAGTCGGACGCCGTAGGTACGCGGCGTGCCGAATTGCCAGACATAGATGTCGTCATTGCCCGCAGCGGTGAAGCCCGCATAGGTCAGCGGCTGATTGTCTTCGAGATTGCGGACGAATGCCTGCACCCCGAACTTGTCGTCCGCAGAGCGCCACTCGATGCTGGCATCGGTCTGGAAAAACGCCTTCTGACGCGAGTCATTATAGTTGAAGATGTCGACGAAATACGAGCTCTTATAGCGCGAGAAGACGCTCGGCGTGATGCTCCCGGAGCCGCCCAGATCGAAGCGATGCTCATAGCCTGCAGCGATCACCCAGCTCGGCGACTGCGGCGGGCGATTGCCAGCCAGGTTGGGCTGCACGATCGGTGCCGCCGTCGCATTGCTGTCGATGTCGGCAAGGTCGAGGATGCGCAGAACACCGCGTACGACGCCAGGAAGTCCTGATACTTCGAGTCGAGATAGTTCACGCTGGCAGTGAAGCGGCCATTCTCAAGCACCTTGAACGACGCGTCGAGTTCGATGCCCCAGATCCGCGCCTTGCCGGCGTTGAACACCTGGCCGCCGATCGAATTGTCGAGCAGCACCGATGCCTGCAGATCCTTGTAGTCGTAATAGAAGCCCGAGACGTTAACGAAATTCGCCCCGCCGCCGCCGAAGCTGCGCTTGATCCCGGCTTCATAGGCGGTGTTGCTCTCCGGCGCGTACGAGCCCACGGAGTCGAAGCCGCCAGCCTTGAAGCCGGTCGAGACCTTGGCATAGACCAACGTGTCGGCGTCGGGCTGATAGTTGAGCCCTGCCAGCCAGGTGAACTTCTCCGCGCTCGCGCTCGGCCGCTGCACCGATAGCGGTGCCGCCGTGATTCGAACCGGACCGGTGTTGTTCAGGGGCGACGCGGCGTTGCCGATGCCGCTGCCATAGACATTGAACACCGCGCTGCGATCGTCCCAGGTGTACCGCGCGCCGGCGACTGCGGTGAGCGTCTCGGTAATCGGGATGTCGGTCTGGGCGAACACGGCCCAGCTCGCGCTGCTCACCTGGCGGTCGAAATAGTTGATGTAGCCGCCATTGGCACCCAGCAGGAATGCCGGCAGGTATGGCGGGCCGTTGAACAGGCCGCGCTCGATATCCAGCTCTTCCTTGAAGTGGAACGCGCCGGCCTGCCACTGGATACCACCGGCCTTGCCGCCATTGATCCGCAGTTCATGGCTCTGCGTGTCCACATCGTTCGCGAAGTTCTTGAACGTATAGGCCGGTGCGAGCGCGGCGTCGAAGCTCTCGTCCGTCGTGCGATAGCCGCCCGTATAGGTCAGCGTAGCACCGCCGAAGTCATAGGAAACGCGCCCGCGCACAGCCGTCGTCCGCTGCTCCTGAACGCTCGGGCTACGCGCCGGTGCGAGGTAGTTGCCGCGATCGACCGCGGCGAGCGCGTTGGTGTTCTGCGGAATGCAGACGACCAGGCGGGTATCGGCGCCCACGCGCACGAAGCCATTCTGGTTGCACGTCGCGCCCGGTGCGTACGCTGCGTTAAAGCCGGGGCCCGAATTGAAATTGGCATAAGCCTGCGCCGCCATCAGGCGGTCCGAAGCGACATGCTCGACAGCAGCGTCAATCGTCAGCGCGTCGGTCGGGCGGAGGGCCAGGCTGATACGGCCGCCACGGGTATAGTCGTCACCCGTGCTGATGGTGAGGTTGGGATGCGAGAAATACCCATCCCGCTTCGAATAGGTGCCGGCAACGCGAATGCCGCCGATCTCGCCGAACGGCAGGTCGATTCCGCCCTGCACCAGCACGTGATCGAAATTGCCGTAAGACGCCGTGAGGTTGAAGCCCAGGTCCCTGCCCGGCTTGCGCGTGATGAAGTTGATCGCGCCGCCAGTGGCGTTGCGGCCGTACAGAGTCCCCTGCGGGCCGCGCAGCACCTCGACCCGGGCGAGGTCGAACAGGCCCGCGTTGAGGACCGTCGGGCGGTTGATATACTCACCGTCGATATTGACCGCGATCGACGTATCCTGCGTTTCGGCATTATCGTTGGTACCGACACCACGCACGGTCACACGGGTCAGGTTGGTATCCTGCACGATCTGAACCGCCGGCGCGACCTGCTGGATCCCGCTGAAGTCGGAAATGCCCGCCTTCTCAAGCGTGTCGCCCGAAACCACCTGAATGGCGATCGGCACGTCCTGAACGTTCTCGACGCGATTCTGCGCGGTGACGACGATCTCTTCTTCTTGAGTCTGCGACGTCTGCGCCAGTGCAGGCGACCCTGCGATCATGGCAGCCCCGGCAAACAGGCAC
>JBHYGP010000145.1:2487-5011 GCA_051858935.1 Sphingomonas sp. | reverse complement strand
GCAGGCCAAGATCGTTGCCCAGCCAGGTGGTCTTGTAGGTCAGGTCGGTTTCCGGCCCGATCGCGAAGACCTTCGCGCCCTTCTTGATCGCCTTGCGCACGCGGGTGTTCACCAGCGGCGCTTCCCAGCGCAGGTTGGTGCCGACGAGCAGGATCACGTCCGCCGTTTCGACGCCCGCGATGGTGGTGTTGAAATTCACCGCCGACAGCGACGAGGTGTCATACGCCATGCCGGTCTGGCGCCCTTCGAGCAGGGTCGAGCCGAACGACTGGACCAGCTTCTTGGCGGCAAAGATTGTCTCGCAATCGAGCAGGTCGCCATGGATCGCGGCGACCTTGTCCCCCGCGCCCTTCGCCGCAACGGCGATGGCGGCGAACGCCTCGTCCCACGTCGCTTCGACCAGTCTGCCGTCCTTGCGGACATAGGGCTTGTCGAGCCGGCGGAAGCTGAGGCCGTCGACATGGTGGCGCGTCTTGTCGTGCGCCCACTCCTCGTTCACGTCTTCGTTGATGCGCGGCAGCACGCGCAGCACGCCGCGCCCGCGGCTGTCGATGCGGATGTTGGTGCCGACCGCGTCCATCACGTCGATCGCGAGCGTCTTCTTGAGCTCCCACGGCCGCGCTTCGAACGCATAGGGCTTCGACGTCAGCGCGCCGACCGGGCACAGGTCGACGACATTGCCCGACAGTTCGGACGTGACCGCCTGCTCCAGATACGACGTGATTTGCATATTCTCGCCGCGATAGAGCGCGCCGATTTCCTCAACGCCCGCAACCTCTTCGGCAAAGCGGACGCAGCGGGTGCACTGGATGCAGCGGGTCATCACCGTCTTGACGATGGGGCCCATGTACTTCTCGGTCACCGCGCGCTTGTTCTCGGTGTAGCGCGAATGGCCGCGACCATAGGCGACCGACTGGTCCTGCAAGTCGCACTCGCCGCCCTGATCGCAGATCGGGCAGTCGAGCGGGTGGTTGATCAGCAGGAATTCCATCACGCCTTCGCGCGCCGCCTTCACCATTGCGCTGTCGGTGCGGACATCCTGATTATCGGCGGCGGGCAAAGCACAAGAAGCCTGTGGCTTGGGTGGCCCCGGCTTCACCTCGACCAAGCACATCCGGCAATTGCCGGCGATGCTCAGCCGCTCGTGATAGCAGAAACGCGGGATTTCCTTGCCCGCGGCTTCGCACGCCTGGAGCACGGTGGCGCCGGCGGGGACTTCGACTTCGATTCCATCTACGGTAAGCTTAGGCATCTTTGCCCCTTTGCTGCATAAGCAGCCAGCGGATATCCGCCAGATACTGAACTCCGACGCCCACCGCAGCGAAGATTGCCGCGACCGAAGCCTCGCGGACCAATTGCTGCAACTGGTATCCAAGGTTGAAATGATCGGTGTGACTGAACTGACTCCACAGTTCAGCGAGGATGCTCAGCGCGACCAGCCCTGCCGCCACGTAAATGACCAGCGCGAACTTCGACCGGGGAGGCTGCACGTTCACGACGCTGCCTCCGTTGCCAGCCGGTAATAGCTGATCGCGATCGCCTCACGCAGCGTCGCGCGGTTGAGCTTCAGCGTCTCTCCCTTGGGCACGCAGGCCGGGATCGCCGGGCTGAGTGCGCGAAACGCGGTCATCTCGGCCGCATCGCCGATCGGCGTCGCGAGCAACGCTTGCGCGCCCGCCGGATTTGCGCGCACCACGCATTCGCCAAGCTGGCCGACATACATCTCCGCCGTGGCGAGTGCTGCCGATTCCTGCCGCTCGGCATCGGTTCGGCCCGAAGGCTTGGGCATCGCCCAGACCAGAGCGGGCTTGGCGGCGGGGTCAATCGGCCCCTGCCCCTTCAGCTCGACCGCGACCAGCCGCTCGGCCAGCGCAGCGCGGTACTGCTGCGGCCGCATGCGAAGCTTGCCACGCAGAAAGCCCAGGCAACGCGCGCCGGCGACCTTGCGAAACTCATCCTGCGACATGCGCTGGTCGGCAGGAGTCAGCACATATTTTCGCGCGAGCGGCTTGTGCGCCTGCACGACGCATTCGGCGAACTCTGCGATGACCTTGCGGCCCATCGCTTCGGCCTCGGCCTTTTCCTTGGCGGAATCGGCGGGTGCCGCGGTCAGCAGAGTTGCTGCGAAGGCAAATGCAGCGATCATTTCTCCGCCCTCCGCACCGGGGCATCACCCTGCGCCCGTCGATATTTGAACATGGCCTCCGCGATCACGCCGCGCAGGCGGTTGCGATTTAGCGGTGGCACGCTCGCCTTCTTCGCGCACGCCGCAATCGCCGGCTGCAGCGCGACATAATGGCGCTCATTGTCCGGGATGCGCACCCCGGTCGACAGGTAGCCATGTGCCGACACCGGATCGGTGCCCACCACACATGCACCGAAATGCCGCGTCGCGATCAACTCGCGGCTGATCGTGGCGGGATCGTCGAACTCCGTCTCGATCGACACGCCGACCGGGCCGGTCATCACCGGCGGCTTCGCCAGGCCATAGTCGCGCGCGTAGAAGGAGGTGAAGAGGTTGTGA
>JBHYGP010000145.1:0-2477 GCA_051858935.1 Sphingomonas sp. | reverse complement strand
AGGTTGTGATAGAAGCTCGTGGTCTTGATCTTAACGCGCGCGACGCCGCGCGCGTGACACGGATCGTCCAGCAGATCCTCCGCCTTCATGAACTTGGGATGATCCGGTCCCAGTCGAGTCAGCTGCTCCATCTTCACGCGCTTGTAATTGTACCGATTGTGGCAATCGACAAACAGCACCAGCGCGCGATCGGTGAACGCGTCGCGCTCCTCCGGCGTCATAGGCTTCTTGGCGTATGACGGGGCAGCGAGGCCGAGTTGCACGGCACCGACAAGCAGCAGAAGTGTTTTGAGGACGGCGCGAACCATCTACTCCGCCGCCTCCTGCATCGGGCTGGCACCACCGCCCTGCTTTTCAAGAATCCGCCGCTCCATTTCGGGCCGGAAATGCTTGATCAGGCCCTGGATCGGCCACGCCGCCGCGTCGCCGAGCGCGCAGATGGTGTGGCCTTCGACCTGCTTGGTGACGTTGAACAGCGTGTCGATCTCGCTGATGTCAGCGTCGCCGGTGCGCATCCGCTCCATCACGCGCCACATCCAGCCGGTGCCCTCGCGGCACGGCGTGCACTGGCCGCAGCTTTCGTGCTTGTAGAAATAGCTGATCCGGCTGATCGCGGCGACGATGTCGGTGGACTTGTCCATCACGATCACCGCAGCGGTGCCAAGGCCCGAGCCAAGCGCGCGCAGGCCGTCGAAATCCATCGGCGCGTCCATGATCTCCGCCGCCGGCACCAGCGGCACCGACGATCCGCCGGGGATCACGGCGAGCAGGTTGTCCCAGCCGCCACGAATGCCGCCGCAATGCTTTTCGATCAGCTCGCGGAACGGGATCGACATGCTTTCCTCGACCACGCACGGCTTTTCGACGTGACCGCTGATCTGGAAAAGCTTGGTGCCCTTGTTGTTCTCCCGGCCGAAGCTGGCGAACCATTCGGGCGAGCGGCGCAGGATCGTCGGGGCGACCGCGATCGATTCCACATTGTTCACCGTAGTCGGGCAGCCATAGAGGCCCGCACCCGCCGGGAAGGGCGGCTTGAGGCGCGGCTGGCCCTTCTTGCCCTCCAGGCTCTCGATCATCGCGGTCTCTTCGCCGCAGATATAGGCGCCCGCACCGCGATGGCAGAAGACGTCGAAATCATAGCCCGAGCCGCAGGCATTCTTGCCCAGCAGGCCCTTGGCGTAGGCTTCCTCGATCGCCTTGAACAGCGTCTCGGCCTCGCGGATATACTCGCCGCGAATGTAGATATACGCCGCCCGCGCGCGCATCGCGAAGCCCGCGACCAGCGCGCCTTCGAGCAGCAGATGCGGGTCGTGGCGGATGATCTCGCGGTCCTTGCACGACCCCGGCTCGGATTCGTCGGCATTGATGACCAGGAAGCTCGGCCGCTCCGGCGTCGGGTTCTTGGGCATGAACGACCATTTCATGCCGGTCGGGAACCCCGCCCCGCCGCGCCCGCGCAGGCCCGACGCCTTGATCTTTTCGATGATCGTGTCGGGGCCCAGGTCGAGCAGCGCTTTGGTATTGTCCCACGCGCCGCGCTTCATCGCAGCGTCGAGGCTCCACGGCTGATAGCCGTAGAGGTTGGTGAAAATCCGGTCCTTGTCGCTAAGCATGTTAGCGCGGCCCCCCGATACGCTTGTTGTCCTTGACCGCGAGATAGATCGCGACGCCGACGCCGATGACGAGCAGCGGGACGAACAGCTTCGCGGCCAGTTTCAGCGCCCAGATTGCAACGACGATGCCACCGATGATGGCGAGGATCGTGAAGATCGTGTTCTTGCTCACCATTCGCTCCTGTAGTCGTGGTTGTCGGACACCATCGCGGTCAGCGTGGTCGGGCCGCCGAGCGGCTCGACGGTGTGGCGGCCGGGCTCCTGCGTCCCCGCCTTGGGGCTCTTGCCCTGCGCCAGCGCGTCGAGGATCGCGACGGTGCGGTCGTAGTTCAGATCCTCGAAATTATCGTCGTTGATCTGGACCATCGGCGCAGAGGCGCAATTGCCCATGCACTCGACCTCGGTCAGCGTGAACAGGCCGTCGGGCGTGGTCTTGCCCTTGGCCATGCCGCGATTCTTGCACGCGGCGAACACCTCGTCCGATCCGCGCAGCCAGCACGGCGTCGTGCCGCATACCTGCACATGATATTTGCCGACCGGGTGCATGTTGAACATCGTGTAGAAGGTCGCGACCTCCAGCACGCGGATCACCGCCATGTCGAGTTCGCGCGCGACGAATTCGATCACCGGGATCGGCAGCCAGCCCTGCGTATCCGTCTCCGCCCCGACCTGACGCTGGGCGAGGTCGAGATAGGGAATGGAGCAGCTCATCTGCCGCCCCTCGGGATAGCGCGCACGAATGGTCGCTGCCTTGGCGGCGTTCTCCGCCGTCCAGGCGAACCCGCCCCAACGTGCGCGGAGTTCCGGCGTGTCTTCGATTGCGTTTGCGTCAGCCATTAGCGGATGAACTCCACGCGGCTCACT
>JBHYGP010000144.1:0-5025 GCA_051858935.1 Sphingomonas sp. | reverse complement strand
TAGCCATATTCATGGCCGGGATTGACGATCTCGATCCCCACCGACGCCGAATTGACGTCGGTCACACCCCGCCAGTGCGACCCGCCCGCGTGCCAGGCGCGCTTGCCCTCATCGACCATCCGCACGACCTGGCCATCCTCGGCGACCAGATAATGGCTGGAGACGCCGAACGCGGGATCGCGCAGGCGCTCGATCGCCTCCTCGGTGCTGCGCATGCCGGTATAGTGCAGCACGATCATGCTGACCGGCAACAGCCGCTCGCCGAAATTGGGCGATGGCGCGTCGATGATGTTGAGTTCGGCCCGGTCCTGCATCGCATCAGGGATGCGGCGATGCGCGCCGAAACGCAAGCCGGTTGAGCCCGGTGTCAGCCGAACGCGGCGACCGACGGGACGCATCGTGAGCCACCCGCGCGATACAGGCCACGAATCTGGCTGCACGGGACGAAGGCATCGGTCTGGCCGATCACCGTCTCTCCCGCGCCAAGCAGCAGTGCGCCGCCGTCACGGATCGCGCTGCGCAGCGTCTGATAGGCGCGGCATCGCATCGCTTGCGGAAAATAGAACAGGACATTGCGGCACAGTACCAGGTCGAACTTGCCTGCGGGCGCAGCATCCTGCGCCAGGTTATGGCGGCGAAACTGGATGCGGCGGGCGAGTTCAGGCCGCACGACCCATTCGGTGCCCTCCTGATCGAACCACGTCATCATCCGGCGGATCGGCAAGCCGCGCTGAATTTCGAATTGCGAGAATCGCCCCGAGCGCGCGCGTTCGACGGTCGCTGCGGACACGTCGGTCGCGACGATCTCGGGAAACGGCAGTCCGCGCGCGACATAGGCTTCCTCGAACAGCATCGCGAGCGAATAGGGCTCCTGCCCGGTCGAACAGCCCGCCGACCAGATGCGCAGTCGACGGCCCGGATGTTCCGCTGCCATCGCCGCCGCGGCCTCGACCACCAGTTCCAGCACCCCGGCATCGCGGAAGAAGGAGGTTTCGTTGTTGAGCAGCGCATCGACCACCGCATCGGCGAGCGGGCCGGTGCGCGTGCTGGTCAGCCGTCCGATCAGCTGATCGACGCTGTCCAGCCCATGTTCGCGCAGCACCGTCTTGAGCGCGGTTTCGATCCGCCACGCACGGTTGGCCGCGATCTGCTGACCGGTCCGTTGCTCCAGCAGCGCGCCGATCACGTTGATCGCGCCGGACGAGGCGAATGGCTGCACGGCCGACATCAGCGCGGCCGCCGCTGGCTGGCGACCATGCGACCGATCTCATCGGGGGGCAGCACGGCGCTGGCGCTCGCGGCAATCGCGCCCGGCATGCCCCATACGACCGAGCTGGCGCGGTCCTGCGCCAGCATCGTCCCGCCCGCAGCGATCAGGCCGCGCGCACCGATCGATCCGTCCCGGCCCATGCCCGACAGCATCACGCCCAGCCCGCGCTTGCCATAAACTTCGGCGACCGATTCCAGCATCGGATCGACCGACGGCATGCATCCGCTCACCGATCGCTCGTCGGTCAGCCGGATGCCGACTCCCTCGCTGGACCGCACGCAGCGGATATGCGCGTGGCCCGGCGCGACCAGCATCCGGCCAGCGCGCACCCGCATATGATCCTCGGCAACCTCGCACGGGCGACCGGCGAGCACCGCAAGCTGCGCGGCGAAATAGCTCATGAAGGACGCCGGCAGATGCTGGGTGACCAAAATCGGGACCTCAAAGCTCGGCGGGATCGCGCGCAGCATCTGGCTGAGCGCATGGATGCCTCCGGTCGATGCGCCGACCGCGACGATGTCGAATTCCTGCGGCACGGCGCGCGCCGGTGGGTTCGGCCCGACATGGTCTCCGGCACGATCGGTCAGGCGTGTCAGCCGCTCTTCCAGCGTTTCGGCAAACTTGCCGGCAAAGCTGCCGACGCCCGGCTTGACCAATGTGTCGGCGGCACCCAGCGCAAGCGCCTGCACCGCAGCGGCGGCACCGCGCTCGGCGGCGGAGGAGACGACAAGGATCTTCGCCCCGTGCCCCGCGACGAGCAGGTCGGGCAGACCGGTCAGGCCGTGGACGCCGGGCATCTCAAGGTCGAGCAGGATCACATCGGCGCGGTTGGAGGCGAGGAACGCCAGCGCCCCCGCGACATTACTGACCGCCCCGACCACGGCAAAGCCGCGCATCCCCTCGATCATCCGGCTCAGCACCGCGCGGGCGACGGCCGAATCATCGACGATCAGGATGCGAACGACATCGTCGCGCGGATCCGGCTGAATGCCGGCCGCCAGTGAGCTGCCAGACATTTGGGTTTACCTCAGGCGACGACGCCGACGATCTGGAGCTTGCTCTCCAGCGTCTCGCGGTCAAACGGCTTCATCACATATTCGTCGGCACCCGCGTCAATCGCGGCGCGGATATAGGCCATGCCGTTCTCGGTGGTGCAGAATACCACTTTCGGCTTGTTGGTAATCCCGCTGTCCTTGAGCGCGCGCAGGAAATCCATGCCGCTTATGACCGGCATGTTCCAGTCGAGCAGCACCACGTCGGGCGACTCCTCCAGGCATGCCTCCAGCGCCTCGCGACCGTCGCCGGCCTCGCGCACTTCGAAATTCAGCGTCTCGAGGATGTGCCGGGCGACCTTGCGGATCACCTTGGAGTCATCGACGACGAGGCAGGTTTTCATACGAGACGCTTCCCGGTTCTGCGGCACTAGGGTCGTTTATGGAAGAAATACGTAAGTAGGACGTTAATGCTGGGTCACGTGGTCGGCGCAGTGAGCCCTGGCACGAGTGCCGCAAGGTCGATCGTCAGGATCGGCTCGCCGTCACGCTCGATCAGCCCGCGCCCGGCGCGCTGCCACATCCCCGACAGCGGTACACCCGATGCCAGCGGCTGCGGCTCGAACGGCGCGACATCGTCGAGCGCGTCGACCAGCATCGCATAATGGTGCCCATCGACCGGCGTGATCACTGCGCGGCCGCCCCCGCTCTCGCCCGGTTCCAGCCCAAGGGCTGCGCGGGTGTCGATCACCGTCACCACCCGGCTGCGCAGCGCGGCAAGCCCGCGGACATGCGCGTCGGCGCGCGGCACCGCGACGATATTGCCGATATCGACCACCGATTCGACCTGATTGGCGTCGATCGCCACCGATTGCCCCGCGATATGCGCGATCAGGAATAGTTGCTCGCTCATCGTCCGCCTCCCCGCGCCACATCGGCAATCGCACCAAGCAACGCGGCGCGATCATAGCGATAGATGCTGCCGTCGCTCCCGCCGCGCTTGCGACTGCGCAACCGCACCACCGGCGCGGCCTCACCGCCATCCGGCTCGGCGTCGAGGGTCAGCACGACCTGCGCCGCCTCGCCCGGCGCAAGTTCACAGACCACGCGGTATCCCGCGCCCTCCAGCAGCGGCTGGATGAAGGTGCCGAGCCAGCCAGTGTCGCCACGGCCGAGCAGGCACAAGGGTGCCGCCGCTTCGTCGGCATCCTCTTCGCCATGTTCGCCAAACAGCCACATCGGGTCGAGCATCTCGACCGGGTCGCCATCGATCAGCGCCACGCCGGCGATCGCACCGGGCGCGCTTGCCGGTGCGATCTCCGCCGGCATCGCGACGATGTCGACCGGTTCGGCAATGGCGTAAGCAATCTCGGTCGCCCCGTCGCGCAGGCGCAGGATCGAACCCGTGCGCCCCATATCCGCCCCCTCGACCGCCGCGACCGGCACGATGCGGTCGTCGATGGTCAGGCGCAGGCGGCCTGCGCTGCGATGGATCGCTCCCGCCCCCACCTTCTCGATCCGGTCGACCACCTCCAGCGGCACCGCGCGCCGCGCGCCATCAAGGTCGGCGAACACCAGGGCCAGCGCACCGTCGTCCAGAATTTCGGCTTCTTCCTCGACCTCGACCTCACGCGCGCGCTCGAACTGCAAGCCAGCGTCGCGCGCCAGTCCCGCGCAATCGAGCAGCAGCATCGGGCAGCCGCTGTCGGGGAGGGTCTGCCCGGCATAAATCCCCGTCGCCATGATCGCAGGCGCGGCGGGTTTGATCACCAATTCCTCATTGTCGAGCACATCGTCGACGCGCAGCGCGTAGCTGCCCTCACCCATGCTGACCACCGCGACCATCGGGTGCGTGCCGGTCGGGGCGGCCTGCAGCCCCAGCTGATCGGCCAGCACGATCATCGGCAGGCGTCGGTCGCGCAGCGTCACCACCCAGGCGCTGCCGATACGATCGACGCGGATCGCGTCGCTGCGCTCGCTGACGATCTCCTCGATCGCCTGGCGCGGGATCGCAAAGGACTGTCCGCCCGCACCAACCACAATCGTCGGGATGATCGACAGCGTCAGCGGGACATGGATCAGGATGCGCAAACCCCGGCCCGGATCATTGTGCAGTTCGACCCGCCCGCCAATCTGTTCGATCGCCGCGCGGACGACGTCCATGCCGACGCCGCGCCCGGAAATTTCGGTCACCTCGTCCTTGGTCGACAGGCCGGGTTCGAAGATCAGCGCCAGCTTGGCGCGCTCGCCCAGCGACCGCAGCTCGCGTTCATCGCGGCCATTGGCGGCAAGCTTGCGCATCACGCGATCGACATCAATGCCGCGCCCGTCGTCGGACACTTCGACGATGATCTGGTTGCCCGACTGGCGCGCCGAGACGGTCAGCCGGCCATTCTCGCGCTTGCCCCCCGCGCGGCGCTCGGCAGGATGTTCGATGCCGTGGTCGATCGAATTGCGGATGATATGGACCAACGGATCGCGCAGCACCTCGATCATCTCGCGGTCCAGTTCGACCTCGGCCCCTTCAACGTTGAGCAGCACCGATTTGCCGAGATTCGCCGCGGTATCGCGCACCATACGCGGCAAGGCGGAGAACAGCGCGTCGATCTTCTGCATCCGCGTCCGCGTCACCGTGTCGCGCAGATCGGCGACGGTCGCCGACATCCGCTCCAGCGCCGCCTCGACCTGCGGATCGACCTCTGCGCTGCGTAGCCGTCGCGATAGCTCGTTCCGCGCGAGCACCATGTCGGACATGCCGCTCAT
>JBHYGP010000143.1:0-5035 GCA_051858935.1 Sphingomonas sp. | reverse complement strand
GTCGCCGATGCGATCACCGGCCGTTAGGGCTTTGGTACCGCGCGCGCGATTGACGCCGTGTCGGTCGCGGTCACCGCGCCGCAGGGCGCGGGCGTGCGCGCCCAGATCATGAGCGAGATCGAGAATCTAAACGTCGAATCCGCTGAGGCTGCGGCCAAGGTAATCGTTAACGCGCGCACCGGCACCGTGGTCATCAACTCGGCCGTCCGGGTCAGCCCCGCCGCGGTAACGCATGGTAAACTTACCGTTCGTATTGATGAATCCCAGCGGGTCGTACAGCCGCTGCCGTTCAGCCAGGGCGAAACCCGGGTCGAGCAGCAGAGCGGCGTCGGCGTCGAGGAGGAGAAGCGGCCGATGTTCCTGATGGATCCGGGTCCCAAGCTGGCCGATGTGGTCAAGGCAGTGAACGCGATCGGTGCGTCGCCGGCCGATCTGGTCGCGATCCTGGAGGCATTGAAGCAGGCCGGCGCGCTCAAAGCGGAGTTGATCGTCCTGTGACCCAGCCTGTCGCCCCCACCCAGGTCCCCGCGACTCTCAAGCTGACCGGCAGCGTCTCTACGGACACGGCCCGGCTTGGCACGCGCGACAATCTGGACGCGGCGGGCGAGAAGTTCGAGGCGATCTTCACCAAGATGATGCTGGGCGCGATGCGCAAGGCGAAGCTGGCCGACAGCCTGTTCGAAAGCCAGGCGCTCGACCAATTCCGCGACATGCAGGACCAGAAGCTCGCCGAGAATATGGCCGCGCACACGCCGATGGGGATCGGCAAGGCGATGACCGAATTCCTTGCCAAGGCGGGCAGCGTCGATGCGACCCCGGTCGCTGACGTCGACAAAGGTGAAACGCCATGACCGACATGCTCTCGATCGGCGCGAGCGGGGTGCGCGCCTACCAGACCGCGCTGACCACGACGTCGGAGAATATCGCGAATGCCGGGACCGCCGGCTATTCGCGCCGCATCGCATCGACCCGCGAGGTGGCCGCGCCGAGCGATCCGTCGAACCGCGTGCTCAACGGCCTGGGTGTCACCGTCACCGGCATCACCCGCGCGGGCAGCGACCTGCGCAACGCGGAGGTGCGCGCCGCCGGGTCCGACCTGGCGCGCAGCGAGGCGGGGGTCGTGTGGCTCGACCGGATCGAGAGCGCGCTGACCGGCAACAAGCTCGACGAGCGGATGACCGCGTTCTTCAACGCCGCGACCGCGCTCGCCGCCGATCCGTCGGCCAGCGCCCCGCGCGCAACATTCCTTCAGGCCGCAGCGACGCTCGCGCACAGCTTCACCGCGACGGCCAGCGCGATCGACGGCGCGGCTGCCGATCTCGACGGCACCGCCGACGCTGCGGTCGCCGATCTCAACACGCTCAGCGCGAGCCTGGCCAAGGTCAATGGGTCGCTCGGCCGCACCGCACAGGGCAGCAGCGCGCAGGCTGCGTTGCTCGATGAGCGCGACCGGCTGCTCGATTCGATGGCGGCGCTGACCGATGTCTCGGCCAGCTTCGACGCTGCGGGCCGTGCCACGGTGCGCGCCGGCGGCGGCGGGCCATTGCTGGTGCAGGGCGACCAGGCGGCGATCGCCACCTATGCCCGCAGCGAGGGCGCGGTGTCGTTCGCGGTCTATGGCATCGAAGGGTCGCAAGCACTGACCCCCGGCGGCGGCGCGCTCGCAGGAATCGCCGAGGGTGCGGCGCGACTGGCCGATGCAAAGGCTGCGCTCGACACACTCGCCGTCGATTTCGCCGATGGCGTGAACGCGGTGCAGGCGGGCGGCGAGGACCTAGGCGGAAATGCCGGCGAACCCATGTTCGCCGCGACCGGTGCGCGCGATGTTCGCCTCGTCCTGACCGATCCGAGCGGCATCGCCGCTGCAGCTCCGGGCGCGGGCGAGCGCGACAATGGCAATCTGACCGCGCTGGCAACGCTCCGCCGCGACGAAGGCTTTGAAAGTCAGGTGACCACGCTGACCACCGGCAATGCCAGCGCGCTTGCTGGTCGCCGCGCGATTGCCGAAGTCCAGTCGACGATCCGTAGCAATGCGGTCGCCGCGCGCGACTCCGTGACCGGCGTCAATGTGGATGAGGAAGCGGTCGACCTGATCCGCTTCCAGCAAGCCTATCAGGCGTCGAGCCGGGTGATCCAGGTCGCCCGCGACACGCTCCAGACCCTCTTCGACATCCGGTGATCCCCATGCGCGTGACGACCAGCCAGAGCTATGATCGCCCCTCGCTGCTGATGGCGAGCCTGACGGCCCAGGCCGACCGGCTGCAGACGCAGGTCGCGACGGGGAAGAAGATCCTCGCGCCCTCCGACGGCGCATCGGGATGGCAGCAGCTCTCGGGCCTCAAGCGCGCGGCGTCGGACGACAGCGCTTATGGCGCGAACATCACCGCCGCGCAGGCATTGCTCGGCGCGACCGACACCGCGCTCGATCAAGTCGAGACCCAATTGCAGCGCGCGCGCGCGCTCGCGGTGCAGGCGAACAGCGAAACGGTGAATGCCGAAGGGCGCGCGGCGATCAAGGTCGAGATTGAGGCGATCCTCGAAGACCTGATCGGCGTCGCCAACAGCAAGGATACGCGCGGCCATCCGTTGTTCGGCGGCACGTCGGGCGGGGCCGCCTTCACCGTGCAGGGCGATGGCAGCGTCGCGTGGACCGGGGGGGGCGACGCCGCCGCGATCCCCATCGGCGAAAATGAATCGATCACTGCAACCACCAGCGGTGCGCGTGCGTTCGGCGGCATCGCCGGGTCCGATGGCGCGACCGACATGTTCCAGATCCTTTCCGCCTTCGCCGCGGCTCTCGGGCCGGACGGAGCGGAGGACGGCGTCGGGGTCGCGATGCGCGACCTCGACGCCGCTCTCGACCATGTGGGCACCACGCGCGCCTCAGTCGGCGCGCGTGCCTTCCGCCTCGATCTCGAGGCTGAACGGCTGGGCGAGGCGGAGATCACGCGCGAGGCGGCGCGGACCGGCATCGAGGATGCCGATACCGCGACGTCGATCGCGGAGCTGCAAAAGACGCTGACCATTCTTCAAGCGACGCAGGCGAGCTTCACCAAGCTCACCAGCCTGTCGCTGTTCGATTATCTGCGCTGAACGCCTCAAGTTCAGGGTGAATCGGTCGTTAGACATGTTTGAATAGGCCGCCCGTTCAGGCGGCTCCGATGACTTCGGGGGAAGATCGCGCTCATGTTTCCAGCAATCGGCTTCGTCGTCCTGATCGCGATGGTGTTCGGCGGCTTCGCGCTGACCGGCGGTGCGCTCGGCCCCGTGATGGCAGCCGTTCCGCACGAGATGATGATCATCGGCGGTGCCGCAGTCGGCGCGCTGATCATCGGCAATTCGGGACGCGAGTTGAAGGCGCTGGGTGGCGGCTTCGTGAAGGTGCTCAAGGGGCCGAAATACAAGAAGCAGGACTATCTCGACGTTATCTTCCTGGTCAGCAAACTGATGAAGCTGCTGCGGATCGACGGGCCGATCGCACTGGAACCGCATGTCGAGGATCCCAAATCCTCGGCGATCTTCGCCGAATATCCCCGGCTGCTCGCCGATCACAGCCTGACCAACCTGATCGCCGACACGCTGCGGCTGGTCGTCGTCTCGTCCGGCACGCTCGACGTGCATGCGGTCGAAGAGGTGATGGATAACGCGATCAAGACCCATCATCACGAGGTCGCCGAGCCGCAGCATGCGCTCCAGAACCTGGCCGATGCGCTGCCGGCGCTGGGCATCGTCGCGGCGGTGCTGGGCGTGGTCAAGACGATGGGATCGATCGACAAACCGCCCAGCGTGCTCGGCGCGATGATCGGGTCGGCACTGGTCGGCACCTTCCTGGGCGTGCTGCTGGCCTATGGCCTGGTCGGCCCGCTGGCCGGGCGGCTGAAGCAGATCATCGACGCGGACGCCGCGATCTATCACACGGTGAAGCAGATCATCATCGCCTCGCTCCACGGCCACCCGCAGCCATTGGTGATCGAAGCAGCGCGCAGCGGCATCGCGCATCACAATCAGCCCGGCTTCGCCGAAGTCTTTGATGGCCTTCGCGGGCGCTGACGATGGGTTTCGGCACCAGCCCGCTCCCCCACCCGGCCACCCACACGGTACTCTCGATGGGTGGCCGGGTGCGGGTAGCCCCGCAAAGTATTACTTTGCGGGGACCCGTGGGGGAGCGGGCTGGTGCCGCCTCGCGCCGTAAGGCGCGCAAGCCATGACCGCGCGTGCGCCTCACGCGGCCAAGCAGCCGCCCAAGATCATCGTCAAGAAGATCTACATTGGCGGCGATGGCGGCCATCATGGCGGCGCGTGGAAGGTCGCCTATGCCGATTTCGTGACCGCGATGATGGCGTTTTTCCTGCTGATGTGGCTGCTCGGCGCGACCAATGAGAAACAGCGCAAGGCGCTCGCCGACTATTTCGCGCCGACACTGATCGAGTTCAAGCAGAACAGCGCGGGTTCCAACGGCCTGTTCGGCGGTGATGCGATCCAGGGCCGCGACAACTACCCGACCAATGCCAAGCAGACCGGCACGCGGTCGATGACCATCCCCGCCGGCGCGGCGGGTGGCGACCGGGTCGGCACGGGCGAGAAGGGCAGCCTCAAGAACAAGGAGGCGATGGACGCCGCCGACCGCAAGGGCTTCGCCAAGATGAAGAGCGAGATCGAGCGCAAGATGAAGGCCAATGGCCTGACCCGGCTCGGCAAGCAGGTGCGGTTCGTGCCGACGCGGGAGGGGATGCGCATCGACCTGATGGACGACGCCGATTATTCGATGTTCGCGCTCGGCACGACCAGCTTCGTCCCGGATGCGGCGGCCCTGGTGAAGCTGGTCGCGCAGTCGATCGCGGATTCGGAGAACCCGCTGATGATCCGCGGCCATACCGACAGCCTGCGCTATGGCGATCCGACCAACATGAACAACTGGATGTTGTCGAGCGCGCGGTCTGAAGAGACGCGCCGGCGGCTGGTCGCGTCGGGCGTGCCGGAGTCACGCTTCGAGCGGATCGAGGGCGTCGCCGACCGCGAACCGATGATCGTCGCC
>JBHYGP010000142.1:902-5066 GCA_051858935.1 Sphingomonas sp. | reverse complement strand
GCGGAGCAATCCCGGTGAGCGGGTCGCGCGCGACCAGACCGTCGCCGCGCCGCCACCTTTGGGCCCGCGGGCCGCGCGCCGATCGCGATATCGTGTTACAGCCATCGCCGGGCGACGGGATCAGACGAAATGAAGCAAAAGACACGCGCGGCGCTCGACGCCTATTACCGGGAGGGCGGAAGCTGGGCCGCAGATCGCGAGGCGCGGCTCGACCGGTCGCAGCGACTCGCATGGATCATCGCCGCCGTTGCCGTTGCAGTCGCGCTGGTCGTGGCGATCGCGCTGGTGGTGATGTTGCCGCTCAAGACGGTCGAGACGCGGACTCTGCTGGTTGATCGCCAGACCGGCTATGTCCAGCAGTTGAGCCCGATCAATCCCGACAAGATCGCACCCGACACCGCGCTGACCCAAGCGTTTCTGGTGCAGTATGTGATCGCACGCGAAAGCTTCGACATCGACGCGCTCCAGCATAACTACCGCCGCGTGGTGCTGTGGTCGGAGGGCCGCGCACGCAGCCGCTACATCGCGTCGGTCCAGGCGTCGAACCCCGACAGCCCGCTCGCCAGCCTGCCGCGCAGCACGCTGGTGGAGACGCGGGTGAAGAGCGTGTCGCCACTCGGCACCGGATCGGCTTTGGTGCGGTTCGAAACGCAGCGCCGCGATGCCGGGGGCCAGACCGCCCCGGCGCAGCATTGGGTCGCGGTGATCCGCTATCGCTATGCGGGCGAACCGATGAAGCTGGAGGATCGGTTCATCAACCCGCTCGGCTTCACCGTGTCGCATTATGCGCGCAATCCCGAGGCGCTGCCCGCGCCGACACCCGCTGCAGTGACGGCGGGTCAGGCGACAGCGCCCTCGCCACTCGCCGTCACGCCAACGCCGTCGCCGACCGCGCAGGTGACACGATGAAGTGGCTTGCCCCGCTGCTGCTGCTCGCCGCCCCGGCTGCGAACGCACAGGTGCGCCCGCAGCCCGGCCCCGGCGATCCGCGCGTTCAGACGGTGACATTCGCGCCCGATCAGGTTGTCCAGCTTCAGGCCGCGCCGGGATATCAGATTACCGTCGCGCTCAACCCCGACGAGCGGGTCGAGAGCATCGCGCTGGGTGACGGCGCGGCGTGGCAGGCGAGTGCGAACAAGCGTGGCGACTATCTGTTCGTCAAGCCGCTGAGCGCCGGAGTGACCACCAACATGGTCGTGATCACCGATGTGCGGATGTACGCGTTCGAGCTGGTCCCGGCCTATGGCCCGATGGAGGGTCTGCCCTTCGCGGTGCGCTTCACCTATCCCGATGCCGCCCCGGTCGGGGCGGAGACGACCCGCGCCGAGGCGACCACCGCCGGGCGCTATCGCCTGACCGGCGACAAATTGCTGCGCCCGACCGCGATGGCCGATGACGGCGTGCGCACCCAGATCGAATGGCCCGCCAGCGCGTCGCTGCCCGCCATCTACGCGATCGGTGACGATGGCGTGGAGGTGCTGGCGACCGGTCAGGTCCGCGACGGGCGGGTGGTGGTCGATCGCATCGCGCGCAAATTCGTGTTTCGTCAGGACAAGCGTGTCGCCACCGCGACGCGGATGCCCGCAGTGGAAGCCGGACAATGAGCGCGCCTGCTTCCACCGATCCGCGGCTGGATCCGGCGACAAGTGCGGTGGGCGACATCCGCCCGCGCGTCGCGCAAGCCGCGCGCGGGCCGTCGATGCTGATCCTGGGCTGCGGGCTGGGGATTGCCGCGCTCCTGCTGTTCGTCGCACTCGAATCGCGACGCGCCGCGATGCAGGCGCCGGCAGCCTCCAGCGCCGCCGACTCGCCGGTCGCGCTGCGTGAGCCGCCACCGCTCTACATCCCGCCCGCGCCCGCTGAGGCTCCGGCGCAACCCGCCGCCGCCGCGCCAGCCGCCCCGCAGACCGTGCCTTTCGTCCTGCCTCAGCCGCCAACGCGCCAGCAACGTCCCGAATTCGTCCCGCAGCCGCCGGTGATCATTCAGCAGCCGCAGACCTTGCCGCCGCCACCGATGCCGGAGCCGCGCGCCGATACGCCGGGCGCGCTGGTGCTCGACCGATCCGGCCCGCAGGAAAGCGGCCCCGGCGTCGCCTCCGCCGACGCACCGCCCGCCGCGCAGTTGCCCGGCGTGCGGGTCAGCGCCGGATCGCTCGCCAACAAATCGACCACCATCGCGCAGGGCACGCTGATCCCCGCCGTGCTCGAAACCGGGTTCGATTCGACCAAGGCCGGCTTCGCACGCGCGATCGTGTCGCGCGACGTGCGCAGCTTCGACGGCACCCGCATCCTGATCCCGCGTGGCAGCCGGCTGACCGGCGACTATGCCGGCGGCGCGGAAGCGGGGCAAAAGCGCGCGGTGATCAACTGGACGCGTCTCGTTCGCCCGGACGGCGTTACGATCGCGATCGGCTCGCCCGCGACCGATGCGGTGGGGCGTAACGGCGTGCGTGCCAAGGTCAATTCGCACCTGCTCCAGCGGATCTTCCCGGCCTTGCTCCAGTCCGCGCTCGACATCGGCGTCAATCTGGCCACGCGACCGGCGAACGGGTCGGTACTACTCGCGCTGCCCAATGCGGGGACGAGCGCGATCAACGGACAGAATGGCCCGGCGCCGACGCTGAGCGTGCGGCCTGGCACCACCATCGCGGTGTTCGTCACCCGCGACCTAGATTTCACCGGGGTCGGGAACCCGCAATGACCGCCGAGCCGCCCCAGGCGGGCGTCTATTTGCGCGCCTATCTGGCGCCGCTCGCGCCATTTTTGGATCGCGCCGATGTCACCGACATTTATGTCAACCAGCCCGGCGAGATCTGGGTCGAGACGCTGGGCGGGGCGAGCGAGCGACACGATGCCCCCGAGCTGACCGAGACCGCGCTCGAACGGCTGGCACGGCAGGTTGCGGCGCTGACGCATCAGGGCATCAGCCGCGCCCATCCCCTGCTGTCCGCAACACTACCCGATGGCGCGCGCGTTCAGGCGATTGCGCCGCCAGCGACGCGCGGCGGGATGGCGATCGCGATCCGCAAGCATGTCTCGGCCAATCTCGGCCTCGACGATTATCAGGCGGCGGGCGCGTTCGACGGGACGCGGCGCGGCAGCACGTTGCATGGCGATGAGGGGATCGCGGAACTGGCCGCGCTGCTCGAAGCCGGAAACCTGTCCGCGATGCTGCGGCAGGCGGTGCGGTCGCGGCGCAACATCCTCGTCTCGGGCGGCACCTCGACCGGCAAGACGACCTTCCTCAATGCCCTGCTGCGCGAGATTGCGCCCGACGAGCGGTTGATCGTGATCGAGGACACGCCCGAACTGCATCTGCGCCACGCCAACGCGATCGGCCTGCTGGCGACGCGCGGCGAACTGGGCGAGGCACAGGTGACCGCCGACGATCTGCTTGGCGCGTCACTGCGCATGCGGCCCGACCGGATCATCCTGGGCGAGCTGCGCGGCGAGGAAGCCTATGCCTTTCTGCGCGCGATCAACACCGGCCATCCGGGCTCGCTAAGCTCGGTCCACGCCAATAGCGCCGAGGCGGCGGTCGAGCAGATCGCGCTGCTGATCCTGCAGCGCGGCACGCGACTGAGCCGCGAAGACGTGACGCATTATGTGCGGTCGACGATCGACGTGTTCGTCCAGCTGGAGCGGGTGGGCGGGCGGCGACGCGTTGCCGAAGTGTTATTGCCCGGCGCTGGCCGCTAGAACCCCGCTTAACCAGTCATCGACTAGCGCGTCGATCACCAGATGCACCCGGTCGCTGCTGCCGCGATTGGCAACCGAATGTGTGTCCATCAGCCGCAGATACCAAGCCTCGCCCGGTGCCATCGTCACCGGCGTGCCGTTGAGCAGGAACTCGACATCGGGGTTGGTGGTGATCGGGACGTGAATGCGCGCCACGCCATGTTCGACGGCAAGGTCGTGGTCGTAATGCGGCTTGATCACCGATCCCGGAGTCAGCCGCATCAGCCGCACCACGGTGAGCGGACATTCGAACGCTGCCAGCACTTCGCGGAGATAGGGCGTCGCGGCGAGCAGCGGCCCGTCGACAAACTCGGTCGCGGTCGGGTCGGAGTAGATCATCATCACCGGATGCGTCGCGCCCTTTGTATGGCGCAACGGCAAGACCGACCAATTGCCCTCGTAATTCTGCTTCACCAGATGGTCGAT